>NZ_JBVIQN010000012.1:0-276055 GCF_055577005.1 Streptomyces sp. NPDC033221
TCCTCCCCCCCACCCCCCCCCCCCCCCTCCCCCCCCCCCCCCCCCCCCCCCTTCCCCCCCCCCCCCCCCCCCCCCCCCCCCGCCACCACGGGCCTGCCCACCGACCGCGGCTGGAACCTGGAGCGGCTCGACGGCACGGACCCCGATGAGCCCGGGACGGTGACGACCGACAAGGGCGGATTCGTCGCCGGTGCCGGCGACTTCGACGCGGACTTCTTCGGGATCAGCCCCCGCGAGGCCCTCGCCATGGACCCCGCCCAGCGGCTCATGCTGGAGGCGGCCTGGGAGGCGTTCGAGGACGCGGGGATCGACCCGACGTCGCTGCGCGGCACCGACACCGGGGTGTTCACCGGCGCGGTCACCTCCGACTACGGCGGCACGATGCTGCCGGAGCTCGAAGGGTTCCGCCTGGCGGGCACCCAGGCAAGCGTCGTGTCGGGCCGCGTCGCCTACAGCCTGGGGCTGGAAGGCCCCGCCGTCACGATCGACACGGCGTGCTCGTCCTCGCTGGTGGCCCTGCATCTGGCCGCGCAGGCGCTGCGCTCCGGCGAGTGCTCCCTGGCGCTGGTCGGCGGCGTGACCGTACTCGCCGGGCCGTTCCTGTTCGTCGAGTTCAGCCGCCAGCGGGGGCTGGCCCCCGACGGCCGGTGCAAGGCGTACGCGGCATCCGCCGACGGCACCGGCTTCTCCGACGGACTCGGCCTGATCGTCGTGGAGCGGCTGTCGGACGCACGCCGTAACGGCCACACGGTCCTCGCGGTGGTGCGCGGCTCGGCGGTCAACCAGGACGGCGCGTCCAACGGCCTGACCGCGCCCAACGGCCCCTCGCAGGAGCGAGTGATCAGGGAGGCCCTGGCGAGCGCCGGGCTGAGCCCCGCCGAAGTCGACGTCGTGGAGGGCCACGGCACCGGCACCCAGCTGGGCGACCCGATCGAGGCACGCGCACTGCTGGCGACCTACGGCCAGGAGCGCAACGGACCGCTGCGACTGGGCTCGGTCAAGTCGAACATCGGGCACACCTCGGCGGCCGCGGGGGTCGCCGGTGTGATCAAGATGGTGCAGGCGATGCGGCACGGGATGCTGCCCGCCACGCTGCACGTGGACGAGCCGTCACCGCACATCGACTGGGAAGACGGCCAGATCGAACTGCTGACGGAGGCCCGGGAGTGGCCGGCCTCCGGACGGCCGCGGCGCGCCGGCGTCTCGTCGTTCGGGATCAGCGGCACCAACGCGCACGTGATCCTGGAGGAGGCACCGGCCGAGATCCCGGTCGAGGACGGGAACGAGGACGGCGCTCCGGCGGAGGCCGAGGTATCGGCCGACGGCCCGGCGCAGCGGTCCGCGGGCCCGTTGCCGGTGCTGATCTCGGGCCGGAACGAAACCGCGCTGCGGGCGCAGGCCGACCGGCTGCACACGCACCTCGCCGCGCGCCCCGAGGTCTCCGTGCTCGACGTCGGCTTCACCCAGGCCACGTCGCGGGCACAGCTGGAGCACCGCGCGGCGGTGGTGGCGTCCGACCGCGAGCGGCTGCTGGCCGGGCTGGCGGCCCTCGCCGGCGGTGCGCCCGCGCCAGGCCTGACCGAGGGCCGCGTGGCCGGCGGCAAGACGGCGCTGCTGTTCACCGGCCAGGGCGCCCAACGCGCACGGATGGGTGCGGAGCTGGCGGAGCAGTTCCCGCTGTTCTCCGAGGTGCTGGACGAGGTGTGTGCCGAGCTGGACCCGCGCGTGGGACGGCCGGTGCGGGAACTGCTGAACGCCGAGGAGGGCTCCGAGGAAGCCGCCCTGCTGGATTCGACGCAGTACACGCAGGTGGCCCTGTTCGCCGTCGAGGTGGCCCTGTTCCGGCTGGTGGAGTCGTTGGGCGTACGCCCCGACTACCTGATCGGGCACTCGGTCGGCGAGCTGACGGCAGCCCACGTGGCCGGCGTGCTGTCGCTTGCGGATGCGTGTGCGCTGGTGGTGGCGCGCGGCCGGCTGATGGGTGCGCTGCCGGAGGGCGGTGCGATGGTGGCTGTTCAGGCCGGCGAGGCCGAGGTCGTCGCGTCCCTGGCCGGGTACGAGGGACGACTGGAGATCGCGGCGGTGAACGGGCCGCGCGCGGTCGTGGTCTCCGGCGACGCGGACGCCGCCGAAGAGTGGCTGCCGCAGTGGCAGGGCCGCAAGACCACGCGGCTACGGGTCTCGCACGCCTTCCACTCCCCGCACATGGACCCGATGCTGGCCGCCTTCGAAGCGGTGGCACGTGAGGTACGGCTCGACGAGCCGCGCATTCCCATCGTGTCGAACGAGACCGGCAAGCCCGTCGGCCAGGAGATGGCCGACCCGCAGTACTGGGTCAGGCACGTGCGGCAGGCCGTGCGGTTCGCCGACGGTGTGCAGACCCTCTGGGGCCTGGGCGTACGCCGCTTCCTGGAGCTGGGGCCCGACGCGGTCCTGACCGCGATGGCACGGCAGTGCCTCGAAAACGAGGACGACGTCGTGCTGGTGGCGGCGTTGCGCGCCCGCCACGCCGAGGCCGAGGCCTTCGCCGGATTCCTCGGACAGGCCCACACCGCGGGTGTCGGGGTGGACTGGGCGGCGTACTACGCGGGCACCGCGGCCCGGCGGACGCAGCTGCCCACGTACGCGTTCCAGCGCGAGCGGTACTGGCTGGCCCCCGACACCGGCCGTCAGGACGCCACCGCGGCCGGACTCGGGCGGCTCGACCACCCGCTGCTCGCGGCGGCGGTCTCCGTCGGCGACCGCGACGAGTGGCTGTTCACCGGCCGGCTGTCCACCGACACCCAGCCCTGGGCCGCCGAACACCTGCTGCTCGGCGCCATCGTGGTGCCGGGCACCGGACTGGTCGAGCTGGCGCTCGCCGCCGGGCGGCGAGCCGGCAGCCCGGCCCTCGGCGAACTGGTGCTGGAGGCGCCGCTCCTGCTGGAACCCGGCGTCACACGGCAACTGCAGGTCACCGTCGGCGAGCCCGGCGATGACAGCCGGCGCGAGGTGGCGATCTACTCGCGCCCCGAATCCGCGGCCGAGGACACCGAGCCGGACGTGACCTGCCACGCGCGGGGATTCCTCTCCTCGGAGCCGGGGACCACCGCACCGTGGCCCGCCGCCTGGCCGCCCGCGGACGCCGAGCCGCTCTCCGTGGACGGGCTGTACGGCGATCTGGCCGACCTCGGCTATGACTACGGCCCGGTCTTCCAGGGCGTACGTGCCGCCTGGCGCAGCGGCGAGGAGATCTACGCCGAAGTGACGCTGCCCGACGACGTCGACGGCGGACGGTTCGGCATCCACCCGGCGCTGTTCGACGCCGCGCTGCAGAGCGGCGCCGCCCTGCTGGCCGGCCGGGACAGCGGTCGGCACAAGATGCCGTTCAGCTGGACCGGCGCCCGCATCGAGCAGCGGGGCACCTCGGCGCTGCGCGTCCGCACGGTCGTCACCAGCGACTCCTCGCTGCGCCTGGACGCCGTCGACCACACCGGGGCCCCGGCCGTGTCGGTCGACTCCATCGACGTACGCCCGGTTGCGCAGGAACAGCTCACCAGCGCCCGGCAGAGCAGGACCAACAGCCTCTACCGGCTCGAATGGGCCACCGTCACGGCCGGGAACACCGCCGAACCGCCCCGGATCGCGCTCCTGGGCGCGGGCCACCCGAGCACCGACAACCACTACG
Organism: Streptomyces sp. NPDC033221; assembly: GCF_055577005.1. Taxonomy (NCBI): domain Bacteria; kingdom Bacillati; phylum Actinomycetota; class Actinomycetes; order Kitasatosporales; family Streptomycetaceae; genus Streptomyces; species Streptomyces sp. NPDC033221. Next base: position 3,668 of record NZ_JBVIQN010000012.1, read on the forward strand.
CCGACCTGCCCGCGCTGGAACAGGCGCTCACCGACGGCGCCGCGGTGCCCGAAGTGATCGTCGCCAACGTCGCGGCACGGCACCCGGCAGCCGGCACGGCCGAGGCGACGCCGGAAGCCACCGCGAACACACTCGACCTGCTGCAGCGCTGGCTGGCGAGTGAGCGGGTGACCGGATCGCGGTTGGTGCTGGTGACGCGTGGGGCGGTTGCGGTGTCCGGTGAGGCGCCGGATGTGGTCCAGGCCGCGGTGTGGGGTTTGGTGCGCAGTGCGCAGTCCGAGCATCCCGGCCGGTTTGTGCTGGTCGATGTGGAGGGCGGCGGGGCCGACTGGGGTGCCGTGGTCGGTTGTGGTGAGCCGCAGGTGGCGGTGCGGGGTGGCAGGTTGCTGGCGCCGCGTCTGGGCCGTGCTCCGGTCGGTTCGCCGCGGTTGTGGTCCGCTGACGATAGTGTGCTGATCACCGGTGGTACCGGTGGGCTGGGTGCGGTCGTGGCGCGGCATCTCGTGGGGCGGGGTGTGGGACGGCTGCAGCTGGTGAGCCGGCGTGGTCTCGCGGCGCCGGGCGCGGAGGAGCTGGTCGCCGAGCTGGTGGAGTCGGGCTGCGAGGTCCGGGTGGCTGCCTGTGATGTGGCGGACCGTGGCCAGGTGGCGGGTCTGCTGGCGTCGCTGGAACAGCCGTTGACGGCTGTGGTGCATGCGGCGGGTGTGCTGGATGACGGTGTGGTGGAGTCGCTGACTGCCGAGCAGCTGGAGCGGGTGATGCGGCCGAAGGTCGACGCGGCCCGGCACCTGCACGAGCTGACCGCGGGGATGGGCCTGACCGCCTTCGTCCTGTTCTCCTCGGTTGCCGCGCTGATCGGCAGTGCGGGACAGGGCAATTACGCGGCGGCCAACGCGGCCCTCGACGCGCTGGCGTGTCAGCGGCGTGCGGCCGGGCTGCCGGCGGTCTCCCTCGCCTGGGGCCTGTGGGCCGACGCCACCGGGATGACCGGGCGTCTCGGGGAGGCCGAGCTGGCGCGGCTGGAGCGCACCGGCGTCGGCGCGCTGTCGGCGGAGCTGGGTCTGGAACTGTTCGATCAGGCCCTCACGTCGGATGAGGCGCTGCTGGCGCCGGTCCGGCTGGACGCGGCTGCGTTGCGCGATCAGGCCCGTGCGGGTCTGCTGCCACCGCTGCTGCGCGGGCTGGTGCGCGTACCGGCACGGCGCGCCGAGTCGGCGAGCGGATCCCTGGCACAGCGGCTGGCCGGCGTGGCGGAAGCCGACCGCGAGAAGCTCGTACTCGACCTCGTACAGGCACAGGCCGCGGCCGTCCTCGGACACGACTCGGCGGCCACGCTCGGCACCGGACGCAGCTTCAAGGACCTCGGCTTCGACTCGCTGAGCGCCGTCGAGCTGCGCAACCGCCTCAACCAGGCCACCGGCGTGCGGCTGCCCGCGACCCTGGTCTTCGACCACCCCACCCCGGTGGCGGTCGCACGACTGGTCCTCACCGAGATCGGCGGGATCGCGGAGATACCGCGTACCGTGGCGCGGCCACGGCGCGCGGAGGCCGACGAGCCGCTCGCGATCGTGGGGATGAGCTGCCGCTACCCCGGCGGCGTGACCTCCCCGGACGAGCTGTGGCAGCTCGTCGCCTCCGGACGCGACGCGGTGTCCGGGCTGCCCACCGACCGCGGATGGGACCTGGAACGGCTCTACGACCCGGACCCGGACCAGCCGGGCAAGATCTCCACGCGCGGTGGCGGATTCCTGGAGCGGCCGGGCGAGTTCGACGCCGAGTTCTTCGGGATCAGCCCGCGCGAGGCCCTCGCCATGGACCCGCAGCAGCGGCTCATCCTGGAGGCGGCCTGGGAGGCGTTCGAGGACGCGGGCATCGACCCGACGTCGCTGCGCGGCACCGACACCGGTGTGTTCACCGGCGCGGTCACCTCGGATTACGGCGGCGCGCTCGTCCAGGAACTGGAGGGCTACCGGCTGACCGGCACGACGACCAGTGTCCTGTCGGGGCGGATCTCCTACACCCTGGGCCTCGAAGGGCCGTCGATGTCGGTGGACACGGCGTGCTCGTCCTCGCTGGTGGCCCTGCATCTGGCCGCGCAGGCGCTGCGTTCGGGCGAGTGCTCACTGGCGCTGGCCGGTGGCGTGACGCTGATGGCGGGTCCGTACCTGCTGACGGAGTTCAGCCGGCAGCGGGCCCTGTCGCCGGACGGCCGGTGCCGGGCGTACGCGGCGGACGCGGACGGCACCGGCTTCGCCGACGGGGTCGGCCTGGTCGTCGTGGAGCGTCTGTCGGACGCGCGCCGTAACGGGCACACCGTTCTCGCGGTGGTGCGTGGTTCGGCGGTCAACCAGGACGGTGCATCCAATGGTCTGACCGCGCCCAACGGTCCCTCGCAGGAGCGGGTGATCCGGCAGGCTCTCGCCAGTGCCGGTCTCAGCCCCGCCGACGTGGACGCGGTCGAGGGGCATGGCACCGGCACGAAGCTGGGCGACCCCATCGAGGCGCAGGCCCTGCTGGCGACCTATGGCCGCGAGCGGACCAACGGCCCCCTGCGACTGGGGTCGATCAAGTCGAACATCGGGCACACCTCGGCGGCCGCGGGGGTCGCCGGTGTGATCAAGATGGTGCAGGCGATGCGGCACGAGGTGCTGCCCGCCACACTGCACGCGACCGAGCCGTCACCGCACGTGGACTGGGACGCAGGCGAGGTCGAACTGCTGACCAGGGCACAGGAGTGGTCCGCTGCCGGGCGGACACGGCGCGCGGGCGTGTCCTCGTTCGGTGTCAGCGGCACCAACGCCCACGTCATCCTCGAAGAGGCGCCGGCCGACGAGCAGCAGCCGGCCGCACCGGCCGGGGACGGGCCCGCCCGGCCCGCCGTGGTACCGGTGCTGGTGTCCGCACGCAACGAGACGGCACTGCGGGCGCAGGCCGGCCGGATGCACGCACACCTCGTGGCACACCCCGGGCTGGAGCTCGCGGACATCGGCTTCTCGTCGGTGACGACGCGTGCGCAGCTGGACCGGCGCGCGGCCGTGATCGCATCGGACCGCGACGAACTGCTCGCGGGCCTGCACGCGGTGGCGGCGGGCTCTCCCGCGGCCAACGTCGTCGAAGGGCAGCCGGTCGGCGGCAACCCGGTGTTCGTCTTCCCCGGGCAGGGCGCGCAGTGGGCGGGCATGGCCGTCGAACTGCTCGACGCGTCACCGGTGTTCGCCGAGCAGATCACCGCCTGCGCAGAGGCCTTGTCCCCGTTCGTCACCTGGCAGCTGGAAGACGTGCTGCGGCAGACGCAGGACGCACCGTCGCTGGAGCGGGTCGATGTGGTGCAGCCCGCACTGTGGGCCGTGATGGTGTCGCTGGCGGCGCTGTGGCGCTCGTACGGTGTGGAGCCGTCGGCGGTGGTGGGGCACTCCCAGGGGGAGATCGCCGCCGCATGCGTGGCGGGCGGGCTGTCGCTCGTCGACGGCGCCCGTGTCGTGGCCCTGCGCAGCCGGCTCATCCGCGAGCGGCTGGCCCGGCTGGGCGGCATGGTGTCGCTGGCGCAGCCGGTCGAGCGGGTCGAGGAACTTCTCGCCCCCTACCCGGGCAGGATATCGGTCGCCGCGGTGAACGGCCCCACGTCGGTGGTGGTCGCCGGTGACGCCGACGCGCTCGACGAACTGATCGCCGCGTGCGAGCGGGACGGCGTCCGGGCCCGTCGGGTGAACGTGGACTACGCCTCGCACTCGGCGCATGTCGAGACGATCGAGGACGCGCTGCTGGAGGTGCTGGCACCGATCGAGCCGGTGTCCGGACAGGTGCCGTTCTACTCCGCCGCGACCGGCGGGTTCATCGACACCTCGACCCTGGACGCCCGTTACTGGTACGCCAACCTGCGCGGCCGGGTCGGCTTCGAGCCCGCCGTCCGGGCACTGATCGACAACGGCGCCGGCTGCTTCATCGAGGTGTCCCCGCACCCGGTGCTCGCGATGGCGGTGGAGGACACCGCTCAGGCGCACGGCGCCGCCGACCGGACCGCGACCGTCGGGTCGCTGCGCCGGGACGAGGGCGGGCCCGGACGGTTCATGACGTCCCTGGCCGAGGCGCACGCGGCCGGCGTGGAGGTGAACTGGCCGACGCTGTACGCCGGCAGCGGTGCCCGGCGCGTACCGCTGCCCACGTACGCCTTCCAGCGCGAGCGGTTCTGGCTCACCCCGAGCGCCGGGACCACGGACGCGAGCGCCGCCGGACAGGGCCGTGTCGAGCACCCGGTCCTCGCCGCCTCGGTGCGGCTGGGTGACCGGGACGAGTGGGTGTTCACCGGCCGTATGTCCCTCGACGCGCACCCCTGGACCCGGGATCACCTGGTCTTCGGAACGGTCGTGGTGCCCGGCGCCGCACTGGTCGAACTCGCCCTGACGGCGGGGGACACGGTGGGCTGCCGGATGCTGGACGAACTCGTCATCGAGTCGCCGCTGATCCTGGAGGAGGACGCCGTACGGCACCTCCAGGTCACCGTCGGCCAGCCCGCGGACGACGGTCGCCGCGAGGTCGCGATCTTCTCCCAGCCGCAGTCCGGCACCGAGGAGGAGCAGCCCGAGACAACGTGCCACGGTCGCGGCTGGCTGGCCCAGGACCCGGACCCGGCGGAGCCGTTGTCCGCGCAGTGGCCGCCGGCCGGTGCCGAACCGCTCACCGTCGACACGCTCTACACCCGCGTCAACGCCTACGCGCACCGGACCGACGACGACTTCGACTACGGTCCCGCCTTCCGCGGCGTACAGGCGGCATGGCGCTCCGGCGACATGATCTACACCGAACTGGAGCTGCCCGACGACGCCGGACCGGCCCGGGGATTCGCCATCCACCCCGCACTGTTCGACTCCACCCTGCACGGCGGACTCAGCCTGCTCGGCCAGACGGACAGCACCCAGGGCGGGCTGCCGTTCTCCTGGAGCAAGGTGCGTCTGCACGGGAGCGGGCCCACCCGGCTGCGGGTGCGCAGCGGACCGACGAGCGACACCACCCTGCGCATCGACATCGCGGACGAGGAGGGCCGGCCGGTCGCGAGCGTGGAGCGGCTCGACATCCGGCCGATCGAGCAGGCGCAGATCGAGGCGGCACGGAGCCGCTCCGACACCCCGCTGTACAAGGTCGACTGGATACCGGTGCGGGCCGGGGCGCCCAAGCCGTCGCGACTCGCCGTACTCGGTGAACTCGCCGTCTCCGGAGAGCGGTTCGCCGACCTGGACGCCTTGGAGCAGGCCCTCACGGAGGGAGCGCCGGCACCGGAAGCGGTCCTGGCCGGTTTCGAGGCACCGGCCGACGCGCGCGATGCGGGCGCAAGCGCGCGGGCGGTCGCCGGGCAGACGCTCGAACTGATCCAGCGGTGGTTGGCGAGCGAGTGGCTGACCGAGTCGCGGTTGGTGCTGGTGACGCGTGGGGCGGTTGCGGTGTCCGGTGAGGCGCCGGACGTCGCGCAGGCCGCGCTGTGGGGCCTGGTGCGCAGTGCGCAGTCCGAGCACCCGGGGCGTTTGCGGGTGGTCGATCTGGAGGAGGGTGACGAGCCGGAGTGGGGTGCGCTGTGGGAGCTGGATGAGCCGCAGCTGGCCGTGCGTACGGGGGGACTGTGGGCGCCGCGCCTGGGGCGTGCGGGCGCAGTTCCGGGCCGGGCGCGGTCGTTCGATCCGGAGGGCACGGTTCTGATCACCGGTGGCACCGGCGGCCTGGGCGCGGTGTTCGCCCGGCACCTGGCTGCCGAGCACGGAGTGCGGGATCTGCTGCTGGTGAGCCGGCGTGGCCCGGCGGCCGAGGGTGTCGATGAGCTGGTGGCCGAGCTGGAGAGGTCCGGCTGCCGGGCGCGGGTGGCCGCGTGCGATGTGGCGGACCGTGGCCAGGTGGCGGGTCTGCTGGGCTCGCTGGAACAGCCGTTGACAGCTGTGGTGCATGCGGCGGGTGTGCTGGATGACGGTGTGGTGGAGTCGCTGACCGCGGAGCAGCTGGAGCGGGTGATGCGGCCGAAGATAGATGCGGCGTGGCATCTGCACGAGCTGACGGCGGGGAGGGACCTGAGCGCGTTCGTCCTGTTCTCTTCGGTTGCCGCGCTGATCGGCAGCCCGGGGCAGGCGAACTACGCCGCCGCGAACGCGGCCCTCGATGCGCTGGCGCACCAGCGGCGTGCGGCCGGGCTGCCGGCGGTCTCCCTGGCCTGGGGCCTGTGGGCCGAGGCCACCGGCATGACCGGCCACCTGGATCCGGGTGAGCTGGCGCGCCTGGAGCAGATGGGCGTCGGCGCGCTGTCTGCGGAGCTGGGTCTGGCCCTGTTCGATCAGACCCTCGCGTCCGAGGAGGCGCTGCTGGCACCGGTCCGGCTGGACCCGGCCGCGTTGCGTGGTCAGGCCCGTGCCGGGCTGCTGCCCCCGCTGCTGCGCGGACTCGTACGCGTACCGGCACGGCGCGCCGAACCGGCGGGCGGGTCCCTGGCACAGCGGCTGGCCGGCGTGGCGGAAGCCGACCGCGAGAAGCTCGTACTCGAACTGGTACGGGAGCAGGTCGCGGCCGTCCTCGGCCATGCCTCCGCCGCCACGATCGGCCCGGAGCGGGCCTTCCAAGAGCTGGGATTCGACTCGCTGGCCGCGGTCGGGCTGCGCAACCGGCTGACCCGGACCACCGGGCTGAGGCTGCCCGTGACCCTGGTCTTCGACCACCCGACACCGGCGGCGGTCGCACGACTGATCCTTGCCGAGATCGGCGGCGGTACCGAAGAACCGCTCATCGACCAGGAGTTGAAGAAGCTCGAAAGCATGCTCGCCGAGAGCGCGGCCGGCGAGAAACAACGCGTGGCAGGCCGACTGCGCACGCTGCTCGCCGACCTCACCGAAGGCGGCCGGAGCACGAGTGCACTGATCGAGGCGGCGACCACCGCTGACGAGGTCTTCCAGTTGATCGACGCCGAGATCGGCGAGGGCTGAAGAGGAAAGTGAACATGAGCGCTGAAAGCACCGACCCGCAGCAGGAAAAGCTCGTCCAGTACCTGAAGCGGACGGCCGTCGAACTCAACGAGACCCGGACCCGGCTGCGGGAGTTCGAGGACCGCGCGAACGAGCCGCTGGCCATCGTCGGCATGAGCTGCCGGTACCCGGGCGGCATCACCTCGCCGGACGAACTCTGGGACCTGGTCGCCGCGGGCCGCGACGGAATGTCCGGGCTGCCCACCGACCGCGGCTGGGACCTGGAGCGGCTCTACGACCCCGACCCGGACCAGCTCGGTACGTCCTACTCGCGCATCGGCGGATTCGTGGACACCGCCACCGGGTTCGACGCGGGCTTCTTCGGGATCAGCCCGCGTGAGGCCCTGTCGATGGACCCGCAGCAGCGGCTGATGCTGGAAGGTGCCTGGGAGGCGTTCGAGAACGCGGGCATCGACCCGTCCTCGCTGCGCGGCAGCGACACGGCCGTCTTCTGCGGCGTCGGCCCCTCGGACTACGCGGCCGCACCGGCCGGCAGCCTGCCGCAGATCGAGGGATTCCGGCTGACCGGGTCGACGACGAGCGTGGTGTCGGGACGGGTCTCCTACGCCCTGGGCCTCGAAGGCCCTTCGGAGTCGGTGGACACGGCGTGCTCGTCCTCGCTGGTGGCCCTGCATCTGGCCGCGCAGTCGCTGCGCTCCGGCGAGTGCTCCCTGGCGCTGGTCGGCGGTGTGACCGTACTCGCCGGACCCACCCTGTTCGTCGACTTCAGCCGCCAGCGGGGCCTGGCCCCCGACGGCCGGTGCAAGGCGTACGCGGCATCCGCCGACGGCACCGGCTTCTCCGACGGACTCGGCCTGATCGTCGTGGAGCGGCTGTCGGACGCACGCCGTAACGGCCACACCGTTCTCGCGGTGGTGCGCGGCTCGGCGGTCAACCAGGACGGCGCGTCCAACGGCCTGACCGCGCCCAACGGCCCCTCGCAGGAGCGGGTGATCCGGCAGGCTCTCGCCAGTGCCGGTCTCAGCCCCGCCGACGTGGACGCCGTGGAGGGTCACGGCACCGGCACAAAGCTGGGCGACCCCATCGAGGCGCAGGCCCTGCTGGCGACCTACGGCCGCGAGCGGACCAACGGCCCCCTGCTCCTGGGATCCATCAAGTCGAACATCGGGCACTCGTCGACCGCGGCCGGAGTGGCGGGCATCATCAAGATGGTGCAGGCGATGCGGCACGGGGTGCTGCCCGCCACGCTGCATGTGGACACGCCGACGCCGCACGTCGACTGGGCGCCGGGCGCGGTCGAACTGCTCACCGAAGCACGCGAGTGGCCCGCGTCGGACCGTCCGCGCCGGGTCGGCGTGTCCTCGTTCGGCGTCAGCGGCACCAACGCCCATGTGATCCTCGAAGAGGCCCCGGCCGAAGAGAAGTCCCCGGCCGAAGACGAGACCCCCGCGGCGCAGACCGGCGCCGCACTGCCGGCGGTACCGGTGCCGCTCTCCGCGCGCAGCGAGACCGCCCTGCGCGCGCAGGCCGAACGGCTCCGCGCCCACCTGGCCGCCCAGCCCGAGGTCTCCCTGCTGGACACCGCCTTCTCCGCGGCCACCACCCGCGCACAGCTCGACCGGCGCGCCGTGGTGGTCGCGGCCGACCGCGACGAACTGCTCTCCTCGCTGACCGCGCTCGCCGCAGGCGAACCCTCGGACGGGGTGGTCGAGGGCCGCGTGGCCGAAGGCAAGCCGGTCTTCGTCTTCCCCGGGCAGGGTGCGCAGTGGACGGGCATGGCCGTCGAACTGCTCGACTCCTCCCCGGTGTTCGCCGCGCGCATGGCACAGTGCGCCGTCGCCCTGTCGCCCTTCGTGGACTGGTCGCTGGAGGACGTGCTGCGCGGCGCCGAGGACGAGCCCGCGCTGGAGCGCGTGGACGTGGTCCAGCCTGCGCTGTGGGCGGTGATGGTCTCGCTCGCCGCGCTCTGGCGGTCCTACGGTGTCGAGCCGTCCGCGGTGGTCGGGCACTCCCAGGGTGAGATCGCCGCCGCCGTCGTGGCCGAGGCGCTGTCCCTGGAGGACGGTGCACGCGTGGTGGCGCTGCGCAGCAAGCTGGTGCTGCGGCACCTCGCCGGACACGGCGGCATGGTGTCGGTGGCGCTGCCGGCCGAGCACGTCGAAGAGCGCCTCGCCCCCTACGAGGGCCGGGTGTCGGTCGCCGCGGTCAACGGCCCGGCCGCCGTGGTGATCGCCGGCGAGCCCGCCGCGCTGGACGAGATCGTCGCGGCATACGAGCGGGACGGGATCCGGGCCCGCCGGGTGAACGTGGACTACGCCTCGCACTCGGCGCAGGTCGAGGCGATCGAGGCCGAGCTGCTGGACGTGCTGGCACCGCTGCGCCCGGCAGCGGCGCGCATTCCCTTCTACTCGGCGGCACGGGGCGGATTCCTCGACGGCGAGGCACTGGACGCCGCGTACTGGTATGCCAACCTGCGCGGCCGGGTCGGCTTCGAGCCCGCCGTCCGGGCACTGATCGACAACGGCGCCGGCTGCTTCGTGGAGGTGTCGCCGCACCCGGTGCTGTCGATGGCCGTGGAAGCGACGATCGCCGCCCACGACGCCGACGGCCAGGTCGCGGTGGTCGGCTCGCTGCGCCGCGACGAGGGGAACCTGCGACGGTTCCTGCTGTCGCTGTCCGAGGCGCACACCGCCGGCGCCCCCGTCGACTGGTCCGCGCTGTTCGCGGGGACCGGCGCGCGGCAGACCGGCCTGCCCACCTACGCGTTCCAGCGCGAGCGGTTCTGGCTGACGCCGGGCAGCGGCGCGGGCGACGCGTCCGTGGCGGGACTGGGCCACATCGGGCATCCGGTCCTGGCCGCGGCCGTGCCGGTCGGCGACCGCGACGAGTGGGTGTTCACCGGCCGTATCTCCGCGGACGGCCAGCCCTGGACCCGCGACCACGTCGTGCTCGGCTCGGTGATCGTTCCGGGCATCGCGCTGCTCGACATGGCGCTGACCGCCGGTCGCGAGGTGGGCTGTGCCGTGGCGGACGAGATGGTGCTGGAGGCGCCGCTGGTACTCGACGGCGACGCGGCGCGGCAGGTCCAGATCACCCTCGGCCAGGCCGATGCCGACGGCCGCCGCGAGGTGGCGATCTACTCGCGCCGGATGACCGACGAGGACGAGCGGCAGCAGGCGGTCTGCCACGGGCGCGGCTGGCTCGCCCCCGAGACCGCGCCCGCGCCGGCCGCCGACTGGGCGGCGGTTTGGCCTCCCACGGGCGCCGAGGCCGCGTCGGCGGAGGTGCTCTACGCGGGCATGACCGACCTCGGCTACGACTACGGTCCGACGTTCCAGTGTGTGCGCGCCGCATGGCGCCTGGGCCACGAGATCTACGCGGAGATCGCGCTGCCGGACGGCGCCGACGACGCGGGATTCGGCGTCCACCCGGGACTGCTCGACGCCGCCATGCACGGCGGGCTGCTGGAGAAGGAGCCGGGCAACGCGGTCGTCCTTCCGTTCTCCTGGTCCGGCGTCCGGCTCGGTGCGGGCACCGCCACCAGCGCCCGGGTGCGGCTTTCCCCGGCCGGTGAGTCGACGCTGCGTGTCGACGTCGTCGACACGTACGGCGAGCCGGTACTGCACATGGACAAGCTCGTCTTCCGCGCGGTCGACCCCGCGCAGCTGGCAAGCGCCACCGGGACCGGCGACCCGCTGTACCGGATCGACTGGGCCGAGATCACCGTGCCGAAGGCGGCCGGGCGGGTCACCGTACTCGGTGCGGAGTTCGCGGACCTGGACGCGCTGGAGCAGGCCCTCGCCGACGGCGCCAGCGCACCGGACGTGGTCGTCGCCCAGGTGGCGGCACCCGGGAACACCGGGGCGGACGCCGCGCGGGAATCCGCCGTACGGGCACTGGCCCTGGTGCAGCGGTGGCTGGACAGCGACCGGCTGGGCGACGCGCGGCTGGTGGTGACGACGCACGGCGGAATCGCGGTGGGCGACGAGGCGCCGGACGGGGCGCAGGCCCCGGTGTGGGGCCTGGTGCGCAGCGCCCAGTCCGAGCACCCCGGACGGTTCGTCATGATCGACACCGGGAGCGGTACCGGAACCGGCGACGCGCCGGACTGGGCGGCGCTCGTGGCCACGGACGAGCCGCAGCTCGCACTGCGCGACGGCCGGGTGCTCGCCCCGAGGCTCGGCCGGGCGCCCGCGGGCCCGTCCGGCGAAGACTGGCGCCTGTCCATCGGGCGGACGGGCTCGCTGGACGGTCTGGCGATCACCCCGTCGGAGGGCGGCAGGCCGCTCGGTACGGGCGAGATCCGCGTCGGCGTGCGCGCCGCCGGACTGAACTTCCGGGACGTACTGATCGCGCTCGGCCAATACCCGGACGAGGCGCCGCTGGGCAGCGAGGCCGCGGGCGTGGTGCTCGAAGTCGGCGCCGAGGTGACCGACCTGGCGCCCGGCGACCGGGTGTTCGGATTCATACCGGAGGGCTTCGGCCCGCTGGCCGTCGCCGACCGCAGGACGGTCGTGCCGATGCCCGCCGGCTGGTCGTTCGCCGAGGCGGCCTCGGTACCGGTGGCCCACCTCGCCGCGTACCACGGCCTGGTCGACCTGGCCGGTGTGCGCGCGGGCGAGCGGGTGCTGGTGCACGCCGCGGCGGGCGGGGTCGGCATGGCCGCGGTGCGGCTGGCCACCCACCTCGGCGCGGAGGTCTACGCCACCGCGAGCCCGCACAAGTGGGACGCGGTGCACGCGCTCGGCGTACCGCGGGAGCGGATCGCCTCGTCGCGCGACCTCGGCTTCCGGGACGCCTTCCTGGGCGCGACCGGTGGCCTGGACGTGGTGCTCAACGCGCTCACGGGTGAGTTCGTCGGGGCGTCGCTCGACCTGCTGCCGAACGGCGGCCGGTTCGTCGAGATGGGCAAGGCGGACGTGTACGACCCGGAGGCCGTGGCCGCCACCCACGCCGGGGTGCGCTACCAGTCGTTCGACCTGTTCGATGCCGGCCTGGACCGGTTGCAGGCCATGCTGACCGAGATCACCGCGCTGTTCGAGCGGGGCGCGCTCACCCACTCGCCGATCCGGTCCTGGGACGTCCGCGATGCCGGTGCGGCCTTCCGGTTCCTGCGGGAGGGCCACAACACCGGCAAGGTCGTCCTCACGGTGCCGGCGCCGCTGGACCCGGAGGGCACGGTTCTGATCACCGGTGGTACCGGTGGGCTGGGTGCGGTCGTCGCGCGGCATCTCGTGGGGCGGGGTGTGCGACGGCTGCAGTTGGTGAGCCGGCGTGGTCTCGCGGCGCCGGGCGCGGAGGAGCTGGTCGCCGAGCTGGTGGAATTGGGCTGCGAGGTCCGGGTGGCCGCGTGTGATGTGGCGGACCGTGGCCAGGTGGCGGGTCTGCTGGCGTCGCTGGAACAGCCGTTGACGGCTGTGGTGCATGCCGCGGGTGTGCTGGACGACGGCGTGGTGGAGTCGCTGACCGCCGAGCAGGTCGAGCGGGTGATGCGGCCGAAGGTCGACGCGGCCCGGCACCTGCACGAGCTGACCGCGGGGATGGGCCTGACCGCCTTCGTCCTGTTCTCCTCGGTTGCCGCGCTGATCGGCAGCCCGGGGCAGGCGAACTACGCCGCCGCGAACGCGGCGTTGGACGCGCTCGCGCACCAGCGGCGTGCGGCCGGGCTGCCGGCGGTCTCCCTCGCCTGGGGCCTGTGGGCCGACGCCACCGGCATGACCGGCCACCTCGACGCGGGCGAGCTGGCACGACTGGAACAACTGGGCGTCGGCGCGCTGTCGGCGGAGCTGGGCCTGGCTCTGTTCGATCAGGCCCTCACCTCCGATGCGGCGCTGCTCGCACCGGTGAAACTCGATCCGGCCGCCCTGCGGGCCCGGGCGCGCGACGGTCTGCTGCCATCCCTGCTGAGCGGACTGGTACGTGCGCCTGCCCGCCGCCCGGCGGCGGGCGGATCGCTCGCGCAGCGGCTCGCCGGCGTCACCGGGGCGGACCGGGAGCAGGTCGTACTCGACCTGGTGCGCACGCAGGTCGCGTCCGTGCTGGGACACGCGTCGGCGGACGCGGTCGAGGACGGCCGGGCGTTCAAGGAACTCGGCTTCGACTCGCTGAGCGGTGTCGAACTGCGCAACCGGCTCGCCCAGGTCACGGGCCTCCGGCTGCCCGCGACCCTGGTCTTCGACCACCCGACCCCGACGGCGGTCGCCCGGATGCTGCTCGCCGGACTCGGCACCACCGAGGCACCCCGCCCGGCGGTACGGCCCGGGCCGCAGGCGGCGAACGACGGCGAACCCCTCGCGATCGTGGGCATGAGCTGCCGCTTCCCCGGTGGCGTGACCTCCCCGGACGAGCTGTGGGAGATGGTCGTGTCCGGGAAGGACGCGATCTCCGAGCTGCCGGGTGACCGCGGCTGGGATCTGGAGCGGCTCTACGACCCGGACCCGAACCAGCCGGGGACCCTCTACACCCGCGGCGGCGGCTTCATCGACGGGGTCGGCGACTTCGACGCGGAATTCTTCGGGATCAGCCCGCGTGAGGCGCTGGCCATGGACCCGCAGCAGCGGCTGCTGCTGGAAGCGGCATGGGAGGCGATCGAGAACGCCGGCATCGACCCGACGTCACTGCGCGGCAGCGACACCGGCGTGTTCACCGGCGCGGTCACCTCGGACTACGGCGCGGCGGAACTGCGGGAGATGGGCGGCTACTACCTGACCGGCACCACCACCAGCGTGGTGTCCGGGCGCGTCGCCTACAGCCTCGGCCTGGAGGGCCCCGCCGTATCCGTCGACACGGCGTGCTCGTCCTCGATGGTCGCCCTGCACCTGGCGTCGCAGGCGCTGCGCTCGGGCGAGTGCTCGATGGCGCTGGTGGGCGGTGTGTCGGTGATGACCGCGCCGCACCTGCTGGTCGACTTCAGCCGCCAACGGGGCCTGGCCCCCGACGGCCGGTGCAAGGCGTACTCGGCGGCGGCGGACGGTACGGGGTTCGCCGACGGTCTCGGCCTGCTCGTGGTGGAGCGGTTGTCGGACGCGCGGCGTAACGGCCACCAGGTGTTGGCGGTGGTGCGAGGCAGCGCGGTCAATCAGGACGGTGCCAGTAATGGGCTGACGGCGCCGAATGGTCCGTCGCAGGAGCGGGTGATCAGGGCGGCGCTGGCCAGCGCCGGGCTGTCGGCCGCGGACGTCGACGCGGTCGAGGGCCATGGCACGGGAACGACGCTGGGCGACCCGATCGAGGCACAGGCGCTGCTGGCGACCTACGGCCGGGAGCGGGCGGACGGCCCGCTGTGGCTGGGATCGGTCAAGTCGAACATCGGGCACTGCTCCGCGGCTGCCGGTGTGGCCGGCGTGATCAAGATGGTGATGGCGATGCGGCACGGGACGCTGCCGCCGACGCTGCACGCCGATGAGCCGTCGCCGCACGTGGACTGGGAGTCGGGCGCGGTCGAGCTGCTGACCGAGGCGCGGGACTGGCCCGCGGCGGACCGGCCGCGTCGTACGGGTGTCTCGTCGTTCGGCGTCAGCGGAACCAACACGCACGTGATCCTTGAGGAAGCTCCCGCCGAAGAAGCGGTGGAGTTCCCGGTGGAGCGGCCGGCGGGCGCGGTCCCCGTTCTGCTGTCGGCGCGCAACGATGCGGCGCTGCGGGCGCAGGCCGAGCGGCTGCGCATGTATGCGGCCGCCCGGCCCGGGACGTCCGTCGCGGACATCGCCTTCTCGTCCGTGACGACACGGGCATCGCTGGACCACCGGGCGGCCCTGGTGGCCGCCGACCGCGAGGAGCTGCTGACCGCATTGGCCGCGCTCGCCGGTGGCCAGCCCACTGCAACGGACGCCGAGAGTCAGACGGTTACGGGTAAGACCGCGTTCTTGTTCACTGGTCAGGGTGCTCAGCGGGCGCGGATGGGTGCGGAGCTGGCGGAGCGGTTCCCGCGGTTTGCCGAGGCTTTGGATGAGGTGTGTGCCGAGCTGGATCCGCGGGTGGGGCGGCCGGTGCGGGAGCTGCTGAACGCCGAGGAGGGGTCCGACGAGGCTGTTCTGCTGGATTCGACGCAGTACACGCAGGTGGTGCTGTTCGCGGTTGAGGTGGCGTTGTTCCGGTTGGTGGAGTCGTTGGGCGTACGCCCCGACTACCTGATCGGGCACTCGGTCGGCGAGCTGACGGCAGCCCACGTGGCCGGCGTGCTGTCGCTTGCGGATGCGTGTGCGCTGGTGGTGGCGCGCGGCCGGCTGATGGGTGCGCTGCCGGAGGGCGGTGCGATGGTGGCTGTTCAGGCCGGTGAGGCCGAGGTCGTCGCGTCTCTGGCCGGGTTTGAGGGGCGACTGGAGGTTGCGGCGGTGAACGGGCCGCGCGCGGTGGTGGTCTCCGGCGACGCGGACGCCGCCGAAGAGTGGCTGCCGCAGTGGCAGGGCCGTAAGACGACGCGGTTGCGGGTCTCGCATGCTTTCCATTCTCCGCGTATGGATCCGATGCTGGCTGAGTTCGAGGCGGTGGTGCGTGAGATGCGGCTTGGTGAGCCGCGTATTCCCGTGGTGTCGAATGAGACGGGCAAGCCCGTTGGTCAGGAGATGACCGATCCGCAGTACTGGGTCAGGCATGTGCGGCAGGCGGTGCGGTTCGCCGACGGTGTGCAGACTCTGTGGGGCCTGGGTGTACGCCGCTTCCTGGAGCTGGGGCCCGACGCGGTACTGACCGCAATGGCACGGCAATGCCTGGAGGGGGAGTCCGGAGGGATGTACTTGCCGGCGCTGCGGGCCAGGCGGGCTGAGGCGGAGAGCTTCGCGTGGTTCATGGGCCGGGCGTATCAGTCGGGTGTGCGGGTGGACTGGGCCGCGTACTACGCCGGTACCGGCGCGCAGCGCGTACAACTGCCCACATACGCCTTCCAAAGAGAGCGGTACTGGCTCACCACCGGCGCAGGCGCCGGCGACGTCACCGCGACCGGTCTCGGCTCGGTCAAGCACCCGGTCCTTGTGGCGGCCACACAGCTGGGAGACCGCGACGAGTGGCTGTTCAGCGGCCGGGTGTCCACCGACACCCAGCGGTGGACCCGGGACCACGTCGTTCAGGAAGTGACGATCGTGCCGGGCACCGCACTGGTCGAGCTGGCTCTGGCGGCGGGTGCGCGCACCGGCTGCCAGGCGCTCTCCGAGCTGATCGTGGAGGCTCCGCTGCTGCTGGAGGACGGGATTGCCCGGCAGCTCCAGGTCACCGTCGGGCCGGCGGATGAGGAAGGCCGCCGCCAGGTCGCCATCTACACCCGCCAGGAGAACGGCCAGGACGACAAGCCGGCGGAGACCACCTGTCACGCCCGGGGCCTCCTCGCACCGGAGGCCGAGCCCATCGCGGCGGACTGGGCCCTCCAATGGCCGCCCGCGGGTGCCGAGGAGGCGTCCGTCGACGAGCTGTACGCAGGCATGTCCGATCTCGGCTACGACTACGGGCCCGCCTTCCAGAGCGTCAGGACGGTGTGGCGCGCCGGCGACGAGGTGTTCGCCGAAGTGGCGCTGCCGGACGACACCAGCGCCGAGGGGTTCGGGATCCACCCGGCCCTGTTCGACGCCGCCATGCACGGCAGCCTGCTGCAGCGGGGCGACGACCAGACCGCCCTGCTGCCGTTCTCCTGGTCGCACGTACGCCTTGGCACGACCGGCCTGTCCCGGGTCAGGTCGCGCGTGAGGACGGAGGACGGCAGCGGGCTCCGGGTCGACATCGCGAGCGAGCAGGGCGAGCCGGTACTGAGCATGGACCGGCTGTACATGCGCCCGCTGGAGGCGGCCCAACTCGCCCAGGGAGACCGGGCTCAGCGCAACTCGCTGTACCAGGTCGACTGGTGCGAGGTGCCCGGCGCGTCGGCGGCGGCGCGGGTGGTGGTCCTCGGCCAGGAGTTCGCCGACCTGGACGCGCTGGAGCAGGAGCTGGCCTTCGGTGCCGAGGCGCCGGACGCGGTCGTCGCCACCGTCACCACACAGCCAGGCGACGGCCCTGAGGCGGTGCGGGATGCCGTGGCCGAGGCGCTCGGTCTGGTGCAGCGGTGGCTGGCCGTCGAATCGCTGACCGGCGTACGGCTGATCGTGGAGACCCACGGGGCCCTTGCGGTCGGCGACGAGACGCCGGACCCCGTCCAGGCCGCGGTGGGCGGCCTGGTGCACAGCGCGCAGGCCGAGTACCCCGGGCAGTTCGTCCACGTGGACGTGCCCGACACCGAATTCCCGAACTGGGCCGCGGTGGCAGGTCTCGACGAGCCGCGGATCGCGGTGCGGGACGGTCGCGCTTTCGCACCCCGGCTGGCCCGGACCGCGCACGAACCGGACGCGGTGCCCGCGTTCGACGGCACGGTCCTGATCACCGGTGGAACGAGCGGCCTGGGCGCCGTATTCGCCCGGCACTTGGTGGAGCGGCACGGCGCCGGCGACCTGCTGCTGGTCAGCAGGAGCGGCGCGAGCGCGAAGGGGGTGGACGAGCTGGTGGCCGAGTTGGAGCAGCTCGGCGCCCGCGTGCGGGTCGCGGCCTGCGATGTCGCGGACCGGGAGCAGGTCGCCCGACTGCTGGCAGCGTTGGACGAACCGCTGACCGCGGTCGTGCACGCGGCCGGTGTGCTGGACGACGGTCTGATCGGGTCACTCACCGCGGAACAGGTCGAGCGGGTGCTGCGGCCGAAGGTCGACGCGGCCTGGCACCTGCACGAACTGACCGCCGGGATGAACCTGTCCGCGTTCGTCCTGTTCTCCTCGGCCACGGCGGTCCTCGGCAGCCCCGGCCAGGCGAACTACGCGGCGGCCAACGCCGCACTCGACGCACTCGCCGCGCGCCGGCACGCCGCGGGGCTCCCGGCCAGCTCGCTGGCGTGGGGCCTCTGGACGAGCGCCACCGGGATGGCCGGCAGGATGGCCGAGGCCGACCTCGCCCGCCTGGAAGGAATGGGCCTGCGCCCGCTGTCCGTCGAGCACGGCCTGGCGCTGTTCGACCAGGCACTCGGGCTGGACGCTCCGGTGCTCGTCCCGGTGCGACTGGACCAGGCCGCACTGCGGTGCCACGCGTCGGCCGGGGCACTGCCCGCTGTACTGCGCGACCTGGTGCGGTCTTCCGCCGGTGCGCAGGGGGGCGGGTCGTTTGCGCGGCGTCTTGCGGGTGCTGTGGAGGCGGATCGGCTTTCGGTTGTGCTGGAGCTGGTGTGTGCTCAGGTTGCGGTGGTGTTGGGGCATGGTTCGGGTGAGGTGATTGATCCTGGGCGTGAGTTGTTGGAGCTCGGGTTTGATTCGTTGAGTGCGGTGGAGCTGAGTACGCAGCTCGGGAAGCTGACTGGGCTGCAGCTCGACGGCACCCTCGCGTTCGATCACCCGACGCCGCAGGCGATCGCGGAGCATCTGCTTGGTCTGGTTGTTTCGGAGGTTGAGGCGATCGGGGTGGTGCGGTCTTCCGCCGGTGCGCAGGGGGGCGGGTCGTTTGCGCGGCGTCTTGCGGGTGCTGTGGAGGCGGATCGGCTTTCGGTTGTGCTGGAGCTGGTGTGTGCTCAGGTTGCGGTGGTGTTGGGGCATGGTTCGGGTGAGGTGATTGATCCTGGGCGTGAGTTGTTGGAGCTCGGGTTTGATTCGTTGAGTGCGGTGGAGCTGAGTACGCAGCTCGGGAAGCTGACCGGTCTGCAGCTCGACGGCACCCTCGCGTTCGATCACCCGACGCCGCAGGCGATCGCGGAACACCTGCTCGGCCTGGTGGCGCCGGCGGCCGGCGCGAGCGGCCCGGCGGCAGGCGCGCAGCTGTCGGAAGAGGACGAGATCAGGGCGATGCTCGCCTCGATCCCGGTCGAGGACCTGCGCGAGACCGGACTGTTGGAGACCTTGCGAGACCTGGCGGCCGTCGTCCAGGTCCCGGCCGGCGGCTGACGTGCCGTAACGGACACCGACCGGACCACATACCACTTCTCAGAGGGGCCAGAACGCAAAATGGAAACCCGCGACACCAGCACAGCCGAGACCGGTCCGCAGCGGCCTGCCGTCCCCGCATCAAGCATCCGGGGCCCCAGGACGACCACGATGATGCAGTACGTGCAGCTGTTCCGCCGGCCCGGCGAGTACATGATGGACTGCCGCCGCAAGTACGGAAAGCAGTTCGAGCTGAAGGTCTTCCCCGGCTACAAGCTCTACGTGCTGTCGGACCCCGAGGACGTCAAGCAGATGTTCCTCGCGCCGAGCGATGTCCTGCACACCGGGCGGGGCAGCGCCTCGCTGGAGAAGTTCTTCGGCCAGACGGGACTGGCGTGGCTGGACGAGAAGGAGCACCTCACCCGGCGCAAGCAGATCATGCCGTCGGTACGGGGCAGCGCCCACCAGCGGACCGAGGAAGCGGTCCGGGAGATGGCCAGGGAGGCCGTGGCGCGCTGGCCGCGCAACCGGGCCGTGGCCCTGCGCCCGTACGTGCACATGTTCACGATCCAGGTGATCAGGGAGGTCGTCTTCGGCAAGCACGTCCCGACCTGCTGGAACGAGCTGTTCAAGGTCATCTGGGACATGCTGAAGCTGAATTCGAGCGTCGCGACGATGATCGAGACGCACGAGATGTCGCCGTTCGGCGTCAAGCTGCTCAGGGCGTTCCGGCCGCTGGGCCTGGACCGCTTCTTCAAGCAGCGGGACCGCTGCGACGAGCTGCTGGCCCAGGCGATCGCCGAGCGGGTGGAATCGGGCGAGCCCGGTGACGACATGCTCGCCATGATGCTCGGGATGACCAATGAGGACGGCTCGTCGCTCAGCGCCGTCGAGCTGCGGGACGAGATCATGACCATGTTCGTGGCGGGCACCGAGACGACCGCCGCGGCCATCTGCTGGTCGCTGGAGCATCTGACCCGCGAACCGGCCGTGTTCGAGCGGCTGCTCGCCGAGATCGACGAGGGGGCCGGCGACGAGTACCTCACGGCCACGGTCTACGAGGCGCTGCGCCGCTGCCCGCCGAACCCGCACATCATCCCCCGTGAGGTCGTCAAGCCGATCGAGATCGGCGGGGTGCGCTACGAGCCGGGCAGCATGGTCTGGGCGAGCGCCTACCTGGTGCACCACGACCCGAAGGTCTACCCGGCCCCCTACGAGTTCCGCCCCGAGCGGTTCCTCGGCGTCAAGCCCAGCACCTCCACCTGGATTCCGTTCGGCGGCGGCCGCGTCCGCTGCCTCGGCGACCGGATCGCGATCGTGGAGATGAAGGAGGTGCTCCGCGAACTGCTGACCACCTGCGACCTGCACCGGTCGGACATGACACCGGAGGCGCCGACCGGCCGTTCCGTCACCATGACGCCGAAGCGCGGTGCCCGCCTGGAGCTGCGGCCCCGGACGCACCGGGTCCGGCAGGTGGCGGAGGCCGGTGGCTAGAAAGGCCGGCGCGGCGCGGGGGCCTGCCGCCTCGGCTGCCGTCTCGTATCCATGAGTCCATTCAGCGATTTCGGAAGAGTGAAACACACCGGATGAGGATTCCGAACGCCGAGTACACCGAGAGGCCCTGGCGTATCCACGAGTTCGCCCAGGACTTCAAGGTGGAGGACGTGTGGGCACTGCCGACACCCGGCGGGCCACACGAACTCGAAAGATTTGTAAGAGGGTTCACGGCGGGCGATGACGAGGAGAACTCGGGATTCGTCATCCGGAACCTGTTCAGGGCCCGCTGGGCGCTCGGCCGGATCTTCGGCTGGGACCGGGAGAGCGAGGGCCTGGGGAACCGCGTGGGGACCATCAGGGACCGGCTCCCCGATGATCTCCGCGCCGGGCCGCGCGGCCCGGACTTCGCCTCGGTCCCGTTCACCGCGGTCTACCAGACGGACACCGAGTACGTGGCCGAGCTGGCCAACCGGACCGTGCACACCCTGATGCACATCGGCTGGGTACCGGACGGAACGGGCACGTACCACGCCCAGATGGCATCGCTGTGGAAGCCCAACGGGCTGCTGGGCGAGGCCTACCGGATCACCGGAAAGCCCGTTCGGCGCGTACTCGTCTACCCCCAGCTGATCCGGGCGATCGGCGGGAACTGGCCGCAATACACCTGACCGGCCGGCACGTGAAACCGCCGCCACGACACATCCGTAACGCAACGAGAAGAAACGGGGATTCACCAGTGACGACCTCCACGCCAGGCTGGAATTTCGAGAAGTTCGCCGACGGCATCCGGGCGGCCGGCATGGCCGAACCGCCGGTGTCCGGCGTGATTCCCGGGCCGGTGCACGGCACCGACCGTATGATCACCAATCTCGCGTCGGTGAACTTCCTGGACCTCCAGCGCCGCGAGGACGTGATGCAGATCCTCCTGGACGCCACGAAGCAGTACGGCCTCGCCACCGGCGGCAGCCGCATTCTTCAGGGCGTCACGCCCGCGCACGTGGACATGGAGCGGACCATCGCGGGCTACCTCCAGAAGGAAGCCGCGATCAGCTTCGCGACCGGAACGCTCGCGAACATCGGATTCATGAGCGCGATGGCGGGCACGCAGTCGCTCATGAAGGGCCTCTCGATGGTGAATCGGGACGTGGTCTTCGTATTCGACCGGGACGCGCACTGGTCGCTGTGGAAGTCCGCGGAGAGCCTGAAGTTCGGCGAGCGGCTGTTCTCGTTCGAGCACAACTCGGTCGAGAGCCTCGAAGCCATCCTCAAGAAGCTCCAGGGCAAGCGCGTGGTCGTCGTGTTCGAGTCGGTGTACTCGATCGACGGAGTGGTCGCGCCGATGCACGAGATCGTCGACGTCTGCGAGAAGTACGGAGCCCTGTCCTACGCCGACGACGCGAACGGCTTCCTGGTCTACGGCCCTTCGCACCGCAAATTCCACCAGGAGTACCAGGGGCTGCTCCGGTCCACCTTCATCATGGTCTCCCTGAAGAAGGCCGTCGGCCTCGAAGGCGGCCTGATCGCGGGGCCCCGGGACGCCATCGTGGCCTTCGAACTGCTCTCGGGAGCCAGCGCGTTCACCGCCGGAGTGCTGGCCCCGGCCGCGGCAGGCACGGCCTACATCACCAGGCTCCTCACCGAAAAGGAGCCCGAGATCGTCGACAACTACCTCGCGAAGGTCGCCGACTTCCGCAAGCGGCTGATCGACGAGGAGCTGCCGATCACGGACACCGAGACCTGCTTCACCTCGCTCGTCGTCGGTGACGAGCACAAGTGCCTCAGGCTTTTCGGCGCGTTCCTGGAGAACGACATCCGGGTCCCTCCGTACGTGTACCCCGCCGCCCGGCGTGGTCAGGCCGTACTGCGCATCATCCTCAACGCCTCACACACCGACGAGCAGCTCGACCACTTCATCGAGGTGTCGAAGAAGCTGCGGGAAAAGAACCTGTTCTAACCGCCGCCGGGTCCGACACACCGACCAACGCGCGTGCTCACTGGGCTGAAAGAGGTCTGAACGTATGAATGGGAACAAGGCTGGGGGAGCGGCCGCCGGACCGATCGGTCCAGGGACGCACGCCATCGTGACCGGCGGTTCCAGCGGGATCGGCCTGGCCACGGCCAGGTTGCTGGCCGGCAAGGGGGTGCGCGTCTCGCTGCTGGCGCGCACCGCCACCCGGCTGGACGAGGCCGCGGCGCAGCTCAGGAAGGGCGGCGCCCGGGTGGCCACGGCCGTGGCGGACGTGACCGACCAGGACGCGGTGGAGAAGGCGATCGCGGAGCTGACCGCCGAGCAGGGGCCCTGCGACATCCTGATCACCTCGGCGGGCATCACCGAAGCCGGCTATTTCCGGGAACTGCCGGACGGAGCTTTCCGCGACGTCATGGAGACCGATTACTTCGGCACGCTGTGGCCCATCCGGGCCGTCGCGCCGTCGATGATCGAACGCCGGCGCGGCACCATCATCGGCGTATCCGCGGTCGTCGGCATGGCCGGCACCTTCGGCTACACGGCCGTCAGCCCGGCGAAGTTCGCCGTGCGCGGCCTGCTGGAGGCCATGCGCGGCGAACTGAAACCGTACGGCCTGCACATCGGATACATGTGCCCGCCCGATGTGGACACACCGCACTACGCCTACGAACGGCCGCGGCTGCCGATCGAGACCAAGGAATTCTCCAAAGCCATGAAGCTGATGCCGGCCGAGCAGGTGGCGGCCGGAATCATCCGCCTCATCGAACGACGCAAGACACGGATGGTGCCCGGCGCGGTGAACCGGATGGGCGCGGCCTTCTCCGTGATATTCCCCGGCGCGCTCGACTGGTTCGTCGACCGCACGGTCCGGAAGGTACAGCGTGACCGGCCCGCCGGATACGCACCCACGCGCGAAGTACCCGGACCGTAAGAGTTCCATTCGTGGCGATTGCCCGTTGTACGGGATAGGAGACTGAGGAAACGTGAATCAGGGCAAGCGAAGGCCCGGTGGCGAGGGGGAACACGCCATCGCCGTGGTCGGTATGGCGTGCCGGGTCCCGGGGGCCGCCGACGTCCAGGACTTCTGGCGGCTGCTGCGCGACGGGAGGGACGCCATCACCGACGCTCCCGCCCACCGGTGGTACGACGTCCCCGACCTGGCGCCGTACCGCAAGGGCGGCTTCCTCGACCGGGTGGCCGACTTCGATGCCGCGTTCTTCGGAATCTCCCCGCGCGAGGCCGTGGCCACGGACCCGCGCCAGCGGCTGGCCCTGGAGCTCGGCTGGGAGGCGCTGGAAGACGCCGGCCTGGTGCCGGAGGACCTGCGCGGCAGCGACACCGCGGTCTTCTTCGGTGCCGCGGGCGACGATTACGCGGCGCTGGTGCAGCGGTACGGAGCCGAAGCGGTGTCCCACCACTCCCTGGCCGGGCTGAGCCGAGGGCTGATCGCCAACCGGGTCTCCCACACGTTCGGTTTCCACGGCCCCAGCCTCGCCGTGGACACCGGCCAGTCGTCCTCACTGGTCGCCGTGCACCTGGCGTGCGAGAGCCTGCTGTCGGGCGCGACCCGGCTGGCACTGGCCGGCGGCGCGCACCTGAACCTGGTGCCGGAGAGCACCCTGGCCTTCGCCCGGGCGGGCGCGCTCTCCCCCGACGGCCGCAGCCACACGTTCGACGCCCGCGCCAACGGCTTCGTCCGTGGCGAGGGTGCGGGCGTGGTGGTCCTCAAACGGCTCGCGGACGCGGTCGCCGACGGCGACCCGGTCAGCTGTGTGCTGCTCGGCGGCGCGGTGAACCACGACGGCGACGATCAGGCCCTCACCGTGCCGAGCAGTCAGGCGCAGCAGGCGCTGCTGCGGCAGGCGTACGCCAGGGCCGGCGTCGATCCCGGGCAGGTGCGGTACGTCGAACTGCACGGCACCGGGACGCGGGTGGGCGACCCGGTCGAGGCGAGTGCGCTGGGGGCGGTGCTCGGCCGGGTCCGGGGCCCCGGGCAGCCGCTGCTCGTCGGGTCCGTGAAGACGAACATCGGCCATCTCGACGCCGCGGCAGGAGTCGTCGGGCTGATCAAGGTCGCGTTGTCGCTCAAACACGGCGTACTTCCGGCGAGCCTGAACTTCGCGGAGCCGAACCCGGCGATCCCCCTGGAGGAGTGGAACCTCGAAGTCAACACCGGCGCCGGGCCCTGGCCGGACGGCCCGGACGGCAACCCGGGAATCGCGGGCGTCAGCTCCTTCGGGGTGGGCGGCACCAACTGCCATTTCGTCGTCGCACCCGCACCCGTACCCGCCGCACCCGGAACGGCACCCGTGGCACACCGTTCCCGCCCGGTCCCGGTCGTGCTCTCCGGCAAGACCCCGCAAGCATTGCGGGACCAGGCCCGACGGCTGCGGGACCGGGTGGCTGCCGACGCGGACCTGCACCCGGCGGATGTCGGCCACTCCACCGTCACCACGCGGTCGGCGCACTCCGACCGGGGTGTCGTCGTGGCCGCGGACCGCACCGAACTGCTGGACGGCCTGGCTGCGTTGGCGGCCGGCGATCCGGCGGGGACCGTGGTGGAGGGCTCGGTCACCCCCAGAACCGGTGTCGTGTGGGTCTTTCCCGGACAGGGCGCCCACTGGGTGGGCATGGCCCTGGAACTGTGGGACTCCTCGCCCGTATTCGCGGCCCGGATGACCGAGTGCGAGCGGCTGCTCGACGGCATGGTCGACTGGTCGCTGCGGGACGTACTGGGCGACGAGGCCGCGCTGGAGCGGATGGACGTGGTGCAGCCCGCGCTGTTCGCAGTGATGATGTCGCTGGCCGAGGTCTGGCGGTCGGCCGGCCTGGTGCCCGACGCCGTCGTGGGCCACTCCCAGGGCGAGGCCGCCGCCGCGTGCGCCGCGGGCATCATCTCCCTTGCCGACGGGCTGCGGCTGGCGACCCGCCGCAGCCAGGCCATCAACGCGGGGATCTCCGGCCGCGGGATGATGGTGTCGCTGGCCATGCCCGCCGCGGAGATGGCACAGGAGATCGCGGGACGGGACGGGGTCTCGATCGGCGCGGTCAACGGTCCCGACGCCGTGGTGATCTCGGGTGAGATAGCGGCGGTACGTGAGGTCAAGGCCGACTGCGAGTCCCGCGGCATCCGTTCCAAGGTGATCCCGATCGACTACGCGTCGCACTCCGCGCAGGTGGAGTCGATCCGGGACGAGATACTCGAAAGCGCTCGGGACATCGCGACGACCGACAGCGGGGTGGCGTTCTTCTCCACGGTGACGGCCGGCCGGATGGACGTCGCCGGTCTGGATGCCGAGTACTGGTACCGCAACCTCCGTGAGCCGGTGCGGTTCGCCGACACCATCGCGGCACTGGCCGACGCGGGACACAGCGTGTTCCTGGAGGTCAGTCCGCAGCCGGTGCTGACCACGTCCATCGAGAAGACCGTGCCCGGCGTGCTGGCACAGGGCACTCTGCGCCGGCACGAGGACCAGCCGCGACGCCTGCTGCGGTCGATGGCCGAGCTGTACACCCAGGGTGTCGCGGTGGACTGGCGGCCGCTGTTCGAAGGCGCCGGACGCGTTCCGCTCCCCACCTACGCGTTCCAGCGGGAGACCTTCTGGGTCACCGGACAGCCCGTCGAGTCCTCCGTACCCCTGCCGTCGGAGACGCCGAAGGCGCTCGCGTCGGCGGAGCCGGTGGCGGTGGCCCCCGACCGGCTCACCGACCAGAGCCTGCGAACGTTGGTCCGCTCCCACACGGCGGCCGTGCTCGGACTGGCCGACGCCGCCTCCGTCCATCTCGACAGTACGTTCAAGGACATCGGCTTCGACTCGGTGACGGCGGCGGAGCTGAGCAACCGGCTGAGCAGAGCGGCCGGGACGCGGCTGCCGGCCTCGCTGATATTCGACCACCCGACCCCGGGCGCGGTGGTACGTCACCTGCGCGACCAGCTGTCCGACGCAGCCCCGCAGGACCGCGAGACCGAGGCCGCCGGACCCGCGGCCTCCGGCGATCCGATCGCGATCATCGGCATGGGCTGCCGGTACCCCGGGGGCGTGGCGTCCCCGGAGGACCTCTGGCGACTGGTGGCCGACGGCGTCGACGCGATCACGCCCTTCCCGGACGACCGGGGATGGCCCACGTCCGACGCGGACTACGCCCGCGCCGGCGGATTCCTGCACGACGCCGGCGACTTCGACGCGGCTTTCTTCCGCATCAGCCCGCGCGAGGCGCTGTCCATGGACCCGCAGCAGCGGCTGGTGCTGGAGGTGGCCTGGGAGGCGCTGGAACGCGCCGGGCAGGACCCAGCCGCGCTGCGCCGGAGCCGGACCGGTGTGTTCCTGGGCGCCATGAGCCAGGACTACCTGCCACGCCTGTCCGAGGTGCCCGAGGACCTGGCCGGACATGCCCTGACCGGAGGCGCGGCCAGTGTGCTCTCCGGCCGCCTCGCCTACACCCTCGGCCTGGAGGGCCCGGCCGTGACCGTGGACACCGCGTGTTCGTCGTCCCTGGTCGCCCTGCACATGGCGGAGCAGTCCCTGCGGTCGGGCGAGAGCTCTCTCGCGCTGGCCGGCGGCGTGACGGTCATGTCGACACCCGGCATGTTCGTCGAGTTCTCCCGGCAGGGCGGGCTCGCCGGAGACGGCCGGTGCAAGGCGTTCGCCGATTCCGCCGACGGCACCGGCTGGTCCGAGGGCGTCGGTGTCCTGGTGCTGGAACGGCTGTCCGACGCACGGCGCAACGGCCACCGGGTGCTGGCCGTGCTGCGGGGCAGCGCGGTCAACCAGGACGGCGAGAGCAACGGCCTCACCGCGCCCAACGGCCCCGCGCAGGAGCGGGTGATCCGGCAGGCGCTGGCGAACGCCGGTCTGTCCGCCACCGATGTCGACGCGGTCGAGGCACACGGCACCGGCACCCGGCTCGGCGATCCGATCGAGGCGCAGGCGCTGCTGGCGACCTACGGGAAGGAACGGCCGGAGCCGCTGTGGCTGGGGTCGCTCAAGACGAACATCGGGCACACCCAGGCCGCCGCGGGGGTGGCCGGCGTCATCAAGATGGTCATGGCGATGCGGCACGGCGAGCTGCCCCGGACACTGCACGCCGGCTCACCGACGCCGCACGTCGACTGGTCCGCCGGCGCGGTGCAACTGCTGCGTGAGCAGCGCGCCTGGCCGGAGGCGGACCGGCCCCGGCGGGCGGGCGTCTCCTCCTTCGGGATCAGTGGCACCAACGCGCACGTGATCATCGAGCAGGGGAACGCCGGAGAGCAGGGGAACGCCGGAGAGCAGGCGGACGCCGGTGAGACGACCGATGCCGTCATCACGCCTGCCCACACCGTGCCCTGGCTCGTCTCGGCACGTACGGCCCCGGCCCTGACAGCGCAGGCGGAACGACTGCGGGACGCGGTCTCCCACGATCAGGCGCCCCCCGTCGCCGACATCGCCACGACCCTGGTCACCGGCCGCGCGGCCCTGGATCGCCGCGCGGTCGTGCTCGGCACCGACCGGGCGGAGCTGCTGTCCGGACTGGACGCGCTGGCGGCCGGGCAGCGCGCGGCAGGCCTGATCACCGGTGCCGCCAATGGGGTGCCGGAGGTCGGCGTCCTGTTCTCCGGGCAGGGGAGCCAGCGTCTCGGCATGAGCCGGGAGTTGGTGCGGCGGTTCCCGGTGTTCGCCGCGGCATGGAACGAGGCGTGCGCCGCTTTCACGCCGCTGCTGGATCATCCGATCGACGAGGTGGTGGGTGCCGAGCCCGGCTCGGACCTGGCCGCACTGCTCGACGAGACCGCGTTCACCCAGCCGGCGCTGTTCGTCTTCGAGGTGGCGGCGTTCCGGTTGCTGGAGGCGTTCGGGATCACCCCGGCCGTCCTGATCGGACATTCGATCGGCGAGCTGGCGGCGGCCCACGTGGCGGGTGTGTTCGACCTCGCCGACGCGGCGCGGCTGGTGGCCGCCCGCGGCCGGCTGATGCAGGCGCTGCCCCGGGGCGGGGCCATGGTGGCCGTCCAGGCGCACGAGGACGAGGTCCGCGAGGCGCTCGAAGGCCACGGGGAGTCCGCCTGCATCGCCGCGGTGAACGGCCCGCTCGCCACGGTGATCTCGGGTGCCGAGGCCACGGTCCTGGACATCGGGGCGAAGTTCGCCGACGCCGGGCACAAGACCCGGCGCCTTCGGGTCTCGCACGCCTTCCACTCACCGCTCATGGAGCCGATGCTGGCGGAGTTCGAGAAGGTGGCGCGGTCGGTGTCGTACGCCGCACCCCGTATGCCCGTCGTCTCGAACGTGACGGGAGCCCTGTCGGACGGTGAGCTGACGCAGCCGGAATACTGGGTGCGCCACGTGCGTGCGGCGGTGCGCTTCGCCGACGGCGTGCGCGCCGCGGTGGCGGCCGGAGCCGGGGTGTTCGTCGAAGCCGGACCGGGCGGCGTGCTGTCCGCCATGGCGCAGGAGACCCTGGCGGAGGTCGCGCCGGAGGTGGCCGCGGTGCCGATGGTCCGTACGTCGCGTCCGGAGCCCCGCTCGCTGGCCGAGGCGCTCGGCCGTCTGCACGTCGCGGGCGTCGAGGTGGACTGGCCCGCCTACCTCGCGGCAGTCGGCGCCACCGGGCGGCAGACCGACCTGCCCACCTACGCCTTCGAACGGCAGCGGTACTGGGTGCGGCCGAAGCCGCCGCGAGGCGACATCGCCGGTGCCGGACTCATCGCGATCGACCACCCGTTCCTCGCGGCAGGCACCGATGTCGCCGTCGGCGACCAGATCGTCCTGAGCGGACATCTCGCACCGGCCACCGGCACATGGCTGGCCGACCACCGCATCTTCGGCGGCGCGGTGTTCCCCGGGACGGCCTATGTCGAAATGGCCGAGCAGGCCAGGGACGCGGCCGGGTGCCGCCGGATCGAGGAACTCACCCTGCAGGCACCGCTGACGCTGACCGGCAACGCCGTTGAGCTGCAGATCACCGTCGGCGCCGCGGACGACACGGGCCGGCGGGAGATCGGGATCCACTCGCGGGCGGCCGGGACCCGGTCATGGACCCGGCACGCCATCGGTGTCCTCGCGGCCGATCCGGTTCCCGCACCGAAGGCCGCGACGGACGCCTGGCCGCCGCCGGCGACCGAACCGGTCGGGCCGGAGGACCTCTACGCGGGCCTCGCGGACCTCGGGTACGGGTACGGAGCCGCCTTCCAGGGGGTGCGAGGTCTGTGGCGTTCCGATGACGAGGCGTATGGCGAGATCCGGCTCCCCGACGACGTACCGCACGCCCGGTCCGGATTCGCCGTGCATCCCGCCCTGTTCGACGCGGCGCTGCACCCGGCCCTCGCGCTCCTCACCGGTCCGGACCGACAGCAGACGCTGCTGCCCTACGCCTGGTCCGGAGTGTCGTTCCACGCACCGGGCGGCCCGGACCTCCGGGTCAGGGCCGCCCGGATCGGCGCGAACGAGGTGTCGCTGCACCTCTCCGGGCCCGACGGCGAGCCGGTCCTGTCCGTCGAGTCACTGACCCTGATGCCCGCTTCGGCGGATCAGATGGCCGCGGCCGTGGCGGCGGACTCCCTGTTCACCCTGGACTGGACGCCACTGGCGGACGCGACCGGCACCCGTCCGGCTGACGCCGAGGTCACCCGGGTGACGGCGAGCGCGGGCGCGGACCTGCCCGCGTCGGCCCGGGCCACCGCGCACGAGCTGCTCGGCCGGGCGCGGACATGGCTCGGGGACGGCACCCGGCGGGTGATCGTCACCCGCGGCGCGGTCGCGGTCGGCGAGGACGAGACGCCCGACCTGGCGCTCGCACCGGTGTGGGGCCTCATGCGGTCCGTACAGGCCGAGCACCCGGACCGGTTCGTCCTGGTGGACATCGACGGCGACGAGGCCTCGTCGGCCGTACTGGACACGCTGGACCTGTCCGAACCGCAGGTGGCCGTCCGCCGCGGGGTGGCGTATGTGCCGCGCCTGGCCGCCGCTCCGGCAGCCACCGCCGCGTGTCCGGACTGGGGCGAAGGCACGGTGCTGCTCACCGGCGCCACCGGCGAACTGGGCGCGCTGCTCGCCCGGCACCTGGTGGCCGGACACGGGGCGCGACGCCTGCTGATGCTCAGCCGACGAGGGCCGGCCGCGCCCGGTGCGGACGAACTGGCCGAGGAGCTGACCGGGCTAGGCGCCGAGGTCGTACAGGCCGCCTGTGACGTGTCCGACCGTGACGCGCTGGCCGCGGAACTCGCGCGGATCCCGGCACAGGCGCCGCTGACCGCGGTCGTGCACCTGGCGGGCGTGCTGGACGACAGCAGCGTGGAGACCATGACGGCAGCACAGCTCGACCGGGTCTTCGAACCGAAGGCCGACGCCGCGTGGCACCTGCACGAGCTGACGAAGGACCGGGACCTGGCGGCGTTCGTCCTGTACTCCTCGGTCGCCGGTACGTTCGGTACGGCCGGCCAGGCGAACTACGCGGCCGCCAACACCTTCCTGGACGCGCTGGCCGCCCACCGCCGCGCGTCGGGCCTGCGCGCGGTCTCGCTGGCCTGGGGCCCGTGGGAGCTGGGCATGGCGGGCGGGCTCGGCGAGGCCGACCTCTCGCGGTTCCGACGGGCCGGGTTCGTGCCCGTGCCCGCCGCGACCGGAACCGCGCTGTTCGACACCGCGTTGGGCCTGGACACGTCACTGGCGGTGCCGGCCGTGCTCGACCGGGCGGGACTGCGGGAGCAGGAAACCGTGCACGCGCTGTACCGCGGCATGATCGCGCCGCGGCGCCGGAAAGCCGGGGAGAGCGGCGAGGCGACGCTCCTGCGGCAGCTCGCCGGCCTGTCGCCGGAGGAGCGTACGGACACCTTGCGGGAGCAGCTGCTGTCCACCGCGGCCCTGGTGCTCGGATATCCGTCCGCTGACCATCTCGATGCCGGGATGTCCTTTCAGGACATCGGATTCGATTCCCTGAGCGGCGTGGAATTCCGCAACCACGTCAAGAAGGACACCGGCGTGGACATTCCGGCAACGGTCATTTTCAACTACCCGACGCCGGCGGCGCTGGCGGGCCACCTGATGAACCGGTTGTTCGGCGGGCACGAGCCGGCCCCCGAGAAGCCGGACGCGGATACGGCGGTCATGGACGCACTGGACGAGGAGATCGACGGCCTGGATATCGAAGACCTCATCCAGCGGACCCTGTCCGACTGAACCGGCGGGCCGGTCCGGCGGGACGGACGGCCGGAAGACCGTGCGCCGGTTCTCGCCCGTGCCGACCCGGCGCGGCCCGAAACGACCGAGACGGGGTGGGCCCGCCGGGGCCACCCGAACGAGAGGAACCAGATTCATGGTACAGACAGGTGACCGAGACGGCCTGTGGATACGGGGAGTTGGGCCCGCGGCGCACGAGGAAGCGCACGTTCGCCTGGTGTGCTTCCCGCACGCGGGCGGTGCGGCGTCGTTCTACCACCCCCTGGCGGCCGAGCTGGGCGACGCCGCCGAAGTGCTGGCCGTGCAGTACCCGGGACGCCAGGACCGCCGCGGTGAACCGACGTGCGCGACCATCGGCGAACTCGCCGACCGCGTCCACGAGGAGATCCAGGCGTGGACGGACCGGCCCTTGGTGTTCTTCGGGCACAGCATGGGCGCGGTCATCGGCTACGAGGTCGGCCGCCGTATGCGGCAGCAGGGCGGACCGGAACCGCGGGGACTGATCGTCTCCGGCCGCCGTGCGCCGTGCCTGCCCTTCCGGACGCGGAACGTGCACCAGCACGGCGACGCCGCTCTGATCGACGAACTGCGGCGGCAGAGCGGAACCGCGGCCAGTCTCCTGGAGGACAAGGAGATCGTGCGGATGATCCTCCCCTCGCTGCGCGGCGACTACCGGGCGATCGAGACCTACCGTCACCAGGAAGGTCCCGAGCTCACCTGCCCCATCACGGCGATGACCGGCCACCAGGACCCGGACGCCACCGAGGAGCAGGTGCGCGCCTGGAAGAACCACACCCATGCCGCGTTCGAGCTGCGGCTCTTCCCCGGCGGCCACTTCTATCTCAGCGATCAGTGGGGCCCGGTCGCCGAGGCCGTCCGGGACTGCCTCGGCGCTTTCGCCCTGCCGGTGGCCTCGCGCTGAACCGGACCGCGACGGGAATCCGCACGGTGTGAAACTGTGCAACAGGATTCTCCTGAGAACAGTTGAAGCCGGTCAAACCCTGGATTAGGCTGACGCAGGAGATGGTCTTCAACTGTTGCAAGTTTCTTTAACTCTGGCACATATGCGTGTGTTGAAATTTGAACGTTGCGCCGGTCTGGCCGCCGGTCGTGACGGTGGCGTACTGCATGAGTGGACATGACATCCATTCGGGCACGCGCCGTTTCACCGCGCTGCGCCGGACGTCCTGGTCGGGGGAGGGGGAGGTGTGGACGGAACCTGCGCCAGTGCCGGCCGAGGCCGGTCCGAGTCGCTGTCGGAGCATGGCATTTCGCATGCGGAACCGCACCTTCACACCCCGGACGGGAAGCAGCCGGCAGGGCGCCTTCCGGCCCGGGTGTACGCCGCAGCGGGCGTACACCCGGCGGTCGGCAGTCGGCCGCGGGAAGAAATGCGAAGCCGAGAAGGGCGCAATTCTCCCCGAACTGCGGAAACCGCGCAGTGAAGACCGGCAAATCAACGGGGGATACGGGGGAAACGTGCATCCGACGCCGGAAAAGATATGTCTGAAGAAATTCCTGTCCGATCAGCAGAGAACCGACTCTGAATACCTGGGGCAGCTGCTGCTCGAAGCCCGAGGGCTGATCGAGTCGACCCTCTCGCTGCAGCAGAAGTGCCTGATTCGTCCGCCGTCGGTGATACGTAAGAACAGTACGTATCTTCCGGGGGCCTTGGAGCGGCTCGTCGGGGGTGCCCGGCATTCTGTCGCGGTGGCCCTGCCGGAACCCGGAAACTTCGAGAAGAACGTACTGCGGACGCTTTCCCGTAACGCCGCCCAGCCGGCCGTCCGGGTACTTCGCGGAGCACAGACCGACAAGGTGTGGAGGTCATGGCTCCAGCTGCCCCAGAAGCGGGTGGACGCGCGGGTCAACGACGGGGAGCTGCGCCGGCTGCTCGTGGTGGACGGGGCGGTGGCGCTCGTCCAGGCGCCCGCCGACGCCCCTGACGGGCAATTGACCGTCGTCAACGACGCCGCCGCGGTGCGGGTGCTGGAACTCCACTTCGCGGCGGCCTGGTCCCGCGGCCGCCGTGTCGCCGATCACCTCCGCTTCGGGCCGCGCATGCGCACGGACACCACCCGCAGCATTCTCGAACTGCTGCGGGACGGGTACACCGATGAGACGGCGGCCCGGAAGATGAACGTCTCCCTGCGTACGTATCGCCGCCATGTCGCGGAGATCATGCGGGAACTCGGTGCCGGTTCCCGCTTCGAGGCCGGTGCACGCGCGGTCGAACTCGGCATCCTCGCGCCGGGGTTGACCGAGGGCGTGGAGAATCGGGTCGACCCCGAGGAGCGGCACCCCGCTGTGTCGATGGGCTGAGGACCGCTCGCGAAGCGGTCGCGGGGGTGTCAGCCGACCTGACGCCCCCGCTCAGCAGTGCCTCTTCAGCAAACAGGAGTTTGCTCTTTTCCCGCGCTCGCGCCGGTGTGGACGACCGGGCCGGTGCCCCCTGGAAGCTGCCGACCGGATGGAGCCTGTGGTCGTCGCGGCTTCCGGTGCATCGGTGAACCCGCACCCGGGCCCGAGCGTGCTGACACCCGCCCCCCCGTGATCAACGCTCATGGGACAGCTCTGAGGAGTAGCCGGTGCACGACATGAGTGAGGACGACATCGGACAGATGTTGCAGGAAGTGAAGACCCTTCTCGATTCGACGGTCGCCCTGCACAGCGACCGCGGTGTCCTGGAACGTCTGGTCACCGAGGTGGAGGCCGGCCACGACACGGTCCTGGAGGCCGCTTCGAGTCTGATCGCGCAGGCCACCACGAGCGTGGACATCCTGCACGCCCTGCCGCCCGGCCCCCAGGAGCGGGGCCGGGCGCTGCCCGGCTACGCGGATCGCCGGCTGCTCTACCGCGCGGGCGAGGGCGTTGCGGTGCGGCTGCTGACCGTCCCCGACTTCCTCGACCAGGAGTTGGTACGGGAACAGGCGCAGCGTTCGGCGCAGGTGGCGATCAGGGTGACCCGGTTGCCTCCGATGCAGACCTACGTGGCCGACGGCAGCGTCGCCCTGGTGCTCGCGGACTCGGCGGCCGGCCGGAGGACGTCATCGCTGATCCGGGTGCCGGAGGTGCTGCACACCCTGAGCCGCCTCTACGAGAGCCTGTGGGACAACGCGTCCCCCGCCTGGGGCCGCGTCGTCCTCGCAGGCTGGGCCGGGGCCGAACTGGCGCCGCGGATACTGGGCGCCCTGCGGGCCGGCACCACCGACGAAGTGGCGGCGCGGGAGCTGAAGATCTCGGTGCGGACGTACCGCCGCTACGTCGCGGAGATCATGTCGCTGCTCGGCGCCTCGTCGAGGTTCCAGGCGGGTGTCCGGGCCGCCGCGCTGGGGCTGCTTCCGCCGGCTGCCGGGCCGAGAAAGGACCCGCGGGCATAACGGCATCAACAGGACGTTGGCACGTTCCTGCACCAGGCGTTGTCATACGCCGGTGCCGCCCAGTTCGATGGAGACCAGTCCGCGCACCCCTCACTCAGGCAGTTCAGAAAGCGATTTTTCCATGGACCACGTACCGGTCGGACTTCCGCTCCCCGGGCAGGGCAGACAGCAGCCAGGGACGGCCGTGTCCCGGCGAGACGCCCTGGCGTGCCCCGTGACCGTCGCCCGCTGCGGGCACGGCGTGGGCGCCACCGCCCCGGGCGATCTGCCGGGTGTGCGGCGGTGAGCATCGCCGCCGGGCCGTTCCCGGCCAGCGGCGTCGGTGTCCTGGACAAGGTCTCCGTCATCCTCGGCCTGATCGAGCAGCGGCCCGCCGGGCTCCCGGAGCTGGTGAA
Source organism: Streptomyces sp. NPDC033221 (assembly GCF_055577005.1). Lineage (NCBI taxonomy): Bacteria > Bacillati > Actinomycetota > Actinomycetes > Kitasatosporales > Streptomycetaceae > Streptomyces > Streptomyces sp. NPDC033221. The sequence goes on from NZ_JBVIQN010000012.1 coordinate 38,875, forward strand.
GAACAGCGGACTTCCCCGGCCGACCGTCTACCGGTTGGCCGTCGCCCTGGAGCGCCTGGGCCTGCTCACCCGCGATGTGCGCGGATGGTACGCCCCCGGCCCACGCCTGGAGCGCTTCGCGGCCGAGGCCCAGCACGACCAGATGCTGCACGCCGCCGACGGCATCCTCGCGGACCTTCAGCAACGCTCCTCGTTCAGCGCCCGACTGCACCACCTCCGCAAGGGTGTCCACCTGTGCGTGGCCTCTTCGACGGACCCGGTCACCGGCATCGAAACCCTGCCGGTCGGTACCGCCCGCCCCGCCAAGTCCGGCCCGATCGGCCAGGTGCTCCTCGCCTGGGAGAGCCCCGAGGAGCTCTGTGAGGGACTGCGCGGGGCGCGCTTCACGGCACAGCAACTGGCACTGGTGCGCAGGGCGGGCTGGGCCTACGGCACCGACGACGCCGTACCGGGCCATGCGGTGTTCGTGGTGCCCGTTCGCAACGGGAGCGGCCGAGTGGTCGCGGCGCTGCTGCTCTCGGCGCCGCCGGCCCGGCTGCCCGGGGTGCCCGACCGGCTGCTGCGGGCTGGCCTGACCGATGCCGCGGCCGCATTGGGCATGGCGTCGCAGGGCCGTGGCCTGCGGCCGGCTTCAGGGTGAGAGCGCCGGCCGCTCACCTGTGACCTGACATACGGAGGAGGCGTTGGTGAACGTGCGTGGAGATGCCGAGACGTTGCCGAAGGCACCGGAGCACCCGGACGCCGGGACGCTCGGCCGGTTCCTGTCCATCGAGCCCGAACTGAGAACGTCGCTGGCCGCCCGCCTCGCGCAGACCGAGTTGCAGCTGCGGGACTGTGTCCACAGTGCCCTCGCCCCGAGGATCTCCGCGCTCACCAGTCATCTGGCGGCCACCGGAGGCAAGCGGCTGCGGCCCCTGATGGTGCTGCTGGGCGCCGAATTCGGGGAGCCGAGGCGGGAGGGGGTGACCCGGGCCGCGGTCGTCGCCGAACTGGTCCATCTCGCCTCGCTCTACCACGATGACGTCCTCGACCACGCGCCCACCCGGCACGGTATGCCCAGCGCCAACGCCCTCTGGGGCGAGAAGACCGCGGTGCGCGGTGGCAACTGGCTGCTGGCCAAATCCGTACGGCTCTCCGCCGACCTGGGCGAGAAGGCCGTGAGCTGCGCGCTGAAGGCGACGAGCCGTCTGGTGGACGGCCAGTTGTACGAGCTGCTCGGCCCGTCACCGGACGAGCCCCCGGTGGACCACTACTTCAAGGTCGCCGGGGGCAAGACAGGGGCGCTGATATCGATGTCCGTCACCATCGGCGCGCTTCAGGCGGCAGCCCCGCTGCCCCATGTCGAGGCGCTGCGTGAGTACGGTGAGCAGCTCGGGCTCGCGTTCCAGATATCCGACGACATACTGGACGTGACCGTGACGGACGACGCCACCGGCAAGCAGCAGGGCAAGGACCTGTTGGGCGCCGTGGGCAGTCTGCCCGTGCTGCTGGCCCGCGCCGACACCAGCGCCGCGGGGGCCGAGTTGCGGGAGCTGCTGCTGTCCGGGCCGCTCAACAGCCGTGCGGCACACCGCAGAGCGCTGGAGCTGTTCCAGGACTCCCCGGCGCTCGAACAGGCGGATGCGTACATGCAGGAACGGCTCACCGCGGCCAAGAAGGCGCTGGCCTGTCTGCCTGCGTTGCCGGCGCGGCGGGTGCTGAACTCCCTGTGCGACTACGTCGCCTGCCGCAGTTCGTGAGCGCTGCCGCGCGGGGACCGCCGTACCCGTCGGGCGCCGCTTCCTACGGCACCCGCGCGGTCCATTCCTCGTTGCTGTACTTGCCGAGCGCGAGTTCTTCGGCGCGTGCCATCTCCTCGTCCGTGACATGCCCCTGCGTGAGGCCGTAGCGGGTGCGGAAGGAGGTGAGCATGCGGTCGATGACCTCGGCCCGTGGCAGGCCGGTCTGGCGGCGCAGGGGGTCGACGCGCTTCTTGGCGCTCTTGGTGCCCTTGTCGGACATCTTTTCCTTGCCGATGCGCAACACGTCGAGCATCTTGTCGGCGTCGATGTCGTACGACATCGTCACGTGATGCAGCACCGCGCCGTCGCCGCCGGCGAGTCGCTTCTGCGCGGCACCGCCGATCTTGCCTTCCTTGGAGGCGATGTCGTTCAAAGGCTGGTACCAGGCCTTGATTCCCATGTCGCCGAGCGCGTTGAGAACCCAGTCGTCGAGATAGGCGTAGGAGTCGGCGAACGACAGCCCGGAGACGAGGGAGGCCGGCACCGAAAGGGAGTAGGTGATGGTGTTCTCGGCTTCCACGAACATCGCTCCGCCACCGGAAATCCGCCGCACCACGGTGACTCCGTGGCGCGCCGCGCCCTCGGGGTCCACTTCATTGCGGAGAGACTGGAAACTGCCGATGATGACGGCCGGGGCGCCCCATTCCCAGACACGGAGCGTGGGAGCGCGGCGGCCGGCCGCGACCTCCTCGGTGATGACCTGGTCGAGGGCCATGTGCAGGGCGGGGGACTGCGGCGGCTCGTGGATGAGCTGCCAGTCGTAGTCCGTCCAGTCCGTGGCCTGGGCCAGGGCCCGGCGCACGGCGACCGCGACTCCCTCCGCCGTGATGCCGTACAGCACCGTGCCGGGCGGGAGCGCCGCCTCGATGCGTGCGGTGAGCCCCGCCGCGTCGGTGTCGGCGGGGGCGCCTTCCAGGGCGTGGTCGATGGCCGCGAGAGCCTCGTCGGGTTCGAGGAAGAAGTCACCTGCCACCCGGACGTCGCGCAGTACGCCGTCCTGGTTTTCCAGGTCCACGACCACGAGCTTCCCGCCGGGGATTTTGTACTCGCCGTGCATGTGACTTCGCCCTCCATCGCCGTAATCGACGCAACGATATCGCAGCAGGGCACAGGGTATTCCGCCCGCCTTTTGCCATTGCGGGGTCGGTTCAGAAGTCGGTGCCCTCGGGGGCGAAGCTGGCGAGCAGTTCCGGGAGGGCGGTTCCGATGGGGGTGCGAATCGTTTCCGCGGCCAGTTCGTCGTATGGGGTGGGCTCGGCGTTCACGATGACCAGCCGGGCACCGTGCTCGGCGGCCACCCCGGCGAGCGAGGCGGCGGGCTGGACCTGGAGGCTCGTACCCACCGCGATGAAGACGTCGGCCGCCTTGGCCACGCCCATCGCCGTACCGAGCACCTGCGGGTCGAGCCGCTCACCGAACATCACCGTCGCCGACTTCAGGATGCCGCCGCAGACGGCGCACGCCGGGTCCGGGTCGCCCGCCGCCACCCGGGCGAGCGCCTCGGACATCGGCGACCGGGCGTGGCAGCGGGTGCAGGCGGCGGTGCGGGCCGTACCGTGCAGTTCCAGGACCTTGCGGTCCGGTACGCCCGCGAGCTGGTGCAGCCCGTCGACGTTCTGCGTGATGACCCGGACCGGTACGCCGGACCGCTCCAGCCGGGCGACCGCCTCGTGGGCCGCGTTCGGCCGGGCGCGCAGGGCCGGGCTGTCCTGCCGCATCCGCCAGGAACGGCGCCGGATGTCCGGGTCGTTCATGTAGTACGCGTACGTCACGAGCTTCTCCGCCTCGGGGTCCTGCCGCCACAGCCCGTTGGGCCCGCGGTAGTCGGGGATGCCCGAGTCGGTGGAGATGCCGGCGCCGCTGAGGATCGCCACCAAGGGGCGCCGGGAGGAGTCGTGGGTGGCGGGGCGGGCGGGGTCGGTACCGGTCATGCCGCGAGCCTACGGAGGAGCGGACGGGGCGGCGAGCGGGTTTCGGGGTGCCCGCGGCCCCGGGCCGATGTGCTGCCGATGTGATCAGGAAGGGCCCTCTGCGGGGCATTCCCGGGGCCCGTACGGGGGAGGGGCGGACATGAGACCGCGCGACCGTCCGCACGATGCGAGGAGAACCGTGTTCACCACCCGTCCGACCCTTCAGGGAACCTTCGGCATGGCCGCGACCACGCACTGGCTGGCGTCCCAGTCCGCGATGGCCGTGCTGGAGGACGGTGGCAACGCCTTCGACGCGGCGGTGGCCGCGGGTTTTGTGCTGCATGTGGTCGAGCCGCATCTGAACGGCCCGGCGGGGGAGGTGCCGATCGTTCTCGCGCCCGCGGGCGGGCCGGTGCGGGTGCTGTGCGGTCAGGGACCGGCCCCCGCCGGGGCGAGCGTGGCGCACTACACCTCCCTGGGGCTCGGGCTGGTGCCCGGCACCGGTCCGCTCGCCGCCGCCGTGCCCGGCGCGTTCGACGCCTGGATGCTGCTGCTCCGTGACCACGGCACCAAGACGCCGGGCGAGGTGCTGAGGTACGCCGTCGGGTACGCGGAGCACGGCCACCCGGCCGTGGAGCGGGTCGGCGAGACGGTCGGGACGGTCCGGGAGCTGTTCGAGACGGAGTGGATATCGTCCGCCGAGATCTACCTGCCGGAGGGGCGGCCGGTCGCGCCCGGCGAGCTGCTGCGCAACCGGCCGCTGGCGGCCACCTGGCGCCGTCTGATCAGTGAGTCCGAGGCCGCGTCGGCGGACCGGGAGGCGCAGATCGACGCCGCCCGGCGGATCTGGCGCGAGGGCTTCATCGGCGAGGCGCTGGCCGCGTTCGCCGCCCGCCCCGCCATGGACACCTCCGGCGAGCGGCACGCCGGCACGCTGACGGGCGCGGACCTCGCGGCTTTCTCCGCGACGTACGAGGACCCGGTCACGTACGACTGGAACGGCTGGACCGTGGCCAAGGCGGGCGGCTGGTCACAGGGGCCCGCGCTGCTTCAGCAGCTCGCCCTGTTGCCGCCGGAGTTGCCCGGGTACGGGAGCGCCGAGTACGTCCATCTGCTGATCGAGGGCTGCAAGCTGGCCATGGCCGACCGGGAGGCCTGGTACGGCGACGCGGCCGAGGTGCCGCTCGGGACGCTGCTCAGCGAGGAGTACAACGCGGCGCGGCGGGCGCTGATCGGCGAACACGCCTCGTACGAGCTGCGGCCCGGCAGCCCGGACGGCCGTACGCCCCGGCTGAGCAAGCACGCGCTGGCCGTCGCGGCGGGGGAGGCGGCGGCCGAGGTGCCGGGTGCCGCGGGCCGGGGAGCGGGGGAGCCCACCGTGGCCACGCCCGCCACCCCAGGCGCCGCACCCGTCATCGTGCCGGAGGTCGACCGGAGCGGCGCCACCCGCGGCGACACTTGCCACATCGACATCGTGGACCGCTGGGGCAACATGGTCTCCGCGACGCCCTCCGGCGGCTGGCTCCAGTCCAACCCGGTGGTGCCCGCGCTCGGCTTCCCGCTCGGTACGCGCCTGCAGATGGCCTGGCTGGAGGAGGGGCTGCCCAACTCCCTGACGCCCGGGCGCCGTCCGCGTACCACCCTCACGCCCTCTCTGGCGCTGCGCGACGGCGTACCCGTGCTGGCCTTCGGCACTCCCGGCGGCGACCAGCAGGACCAGTGGCAGTTGCACTTCCTTCTGGCGGCGGCCCTGCGCGCTCCCGTGCGCGGCGGCCTCGACCTCCAGGGCGCCATCGACGCCCCGAACTGGCACAACGACTCCTTCCCCGGCTCCTTCTTCCCGCGCGCCATGCGGCCGGGCAGCGTCACCGTCGAGTCCCGTATCGGCGCGGACGTGATCGGGGAGCTGCGGCGGCGCGGACACGCGGTGACCGTCGGCGACCCGTGGTCGGAGGGGCGGCTGTCCGCGGTGGCGCGGGACCCGGAGACCGGTGTGCTGTCGGCGGCGGCGAATCCGCGGGGGATGCAGGGGTACGCGGTGGGCCGGTAGGGACGGCAGGAGCAGGGGCGGCCGCCTGCCGGGCCCGGCCCCGGCATCCGGAGTTCACCTCCTGTCCAGTCCCCGTGTCAGTGGCTCGTGGTTCGATGGACCCATGATCGAAGCAATTCGGATGGATTCGGGAGACACGACGGACAGGACGGAAGAGACGGGCGCGGCCACCGGCTCCCCGGCGCACTCGGCGGACGAGGTGCTGCGGGCGCTGGACCCGGCCGCGGTCGAGGACGCCATACGCAAGGCCGCGGCGGCCGAGATCATGCCGCGGTTCCGGCAGCTCGCCGCCCACGAGGTGCTGGAGAAGAACGGTCCGCACGACCTGGTCACGGTCGCCGACCGGCTGGCCGAGGAGCACCTGACCGCCGCCCTGACGAGCCTCCTGCCCGGCTCCCTGGTGGTCGGCGAGGAGGCGGTGCACGCCGACCCCGCCGTGCTGGCGGCGCTCGACGGCGACGCGCCGGTGTGGATCGTCGACCCGGTCGACGGCACCCGGCAGTTCGTGCACGGCGACCCCGGCTTCGCCACGCTCGTCACCCTGGCGCTGCGCGGCGAGCTGCTCGCCTCCTGGACGTACGCACCGGCCCTGGACCTGATGGCCACCGCCCGCCGCGGCGCCGGCGCCGAGCTGAACGGCGAGCCGCTGCGCCCGGCGGCCCGGGCGGCCGGCGCGGTGCTGGGGGTGGCGATATCGCACTACGACTTCACCACCGACGACCAGAAGCGGGTGCTGGCCGCCCTGGAGACCGACGGCATCGCCCCGCGCCCCTGCGGCTCGGCGGGCCTGGAGTATCTGCACATCGCCCGGGGTCAGCTCGACGCGGTGGCCTTCAGCTGGGAGAACGCCTGGGACCACGCGGCGGGGCTGCTGCTGGTCCGGGAAACGGGCGGGGCGAGCGGTACGGTCGCCGGCGAGCCGTTCCGCATCGCCGGCGGCAACGCGCTGCCGTTCACCGCGGCACGGGACGAGGAGACGGCCCGGCGTATCCTCGGACTGCTGGCGGCCGCCAACTGATCCTCAACGGCGAGGGTCGTACGTGAGGGGAGTGGCGCAGGTGCCGACGATGCTCGATGCCGTGGTGATCGGGGCGGGCCCCAACGGGCTGACCGCGGCCGTCGAACTGGCCCGCCGCGGCATGGCCGTCGAGGTCTTCGAGACCCACGACACCATCGGGGGCGGTGCCCGCACCGAGGAGCTGACCCTTCCCGGCTTCCGGCACGACCCCTGTTCGGCGGTGCACCCGCTCGCCGCGGGCTCGCCCGCCTTCGCCGCCATGGGGCTGGAGCGGTACGGCTTGCGGTGGCTGCACCCGGAGCTGCCGCTGGCGCACCCCTTCCCCGACGGTACGGCCGCGGTGCTGGCCCGCTCCGTCGGCGAGACGGCGATGTCCCTGGGCGCGCACGACGCCGGCGCGTACCGCAGACTGCTCGCGCCCTTCCGCGGCAAGTGGGACACCCTCGCCGCGGACTTCCTGCGCACGCAGTGGCTCGGCCTGCCGCGCGACCCGGTGACGTACGCCCGCTTCGGCCTGGCCGCGGCCCAGCCGGCCGCCCTGCTCAACCGGCGGTTCCGGGACCAGAAGGCGCGCGGTCTGTTCGCCGGGCTGGCCGCGCATGTCATCGCCCCGCTCAGCAGCCCCGGCACCGGCGGCGCCGCCATCATGTTCGCCCTCGCCGCGCACGCGGGCGGCTGGCCGATCCCGCGCGGCGGCTCGCAGGCCATCCCCGACGCCCTGGCCGCGCTGCTGCGTCTGCACGGCGGTGTGGTGCACACGGGGTACGAGGTCAAGCGGCTGGACGACCTGCCTCCGGCCCGCGCGTACGTCTTCGACACCTCACCGACCGCCCTCGCCCGGATCGCGGGGCTCGGCAACGCCTACCGCGGGGTGCGGTACGGCCCCGGCGTCTTCAAGATCGACTATGCGCTGTCGGGCCCGGTGCCGTGGACGTCGGACGCCGCCCGGCGGGCCGGTACCGTGCACCTCGGCCCCACCGGCGGCGAGATCGGCACCGCGCTGCGCGCCGCCGTCGACGGCCGCGCCCCGTCCGTCCCCTTCCTGATCACCTCGCAGCCGAGCCTGATCGACGCCACCCGCGCCCCCGAGGGCAAGCACACCTTCTGGGTCTACGGACACGTCCCGCACGGCTGGGAGGGGGACGCCACGGAAGCGATCGAGCGTCAGCTGGAGCGGTTCGCGCCCGGGTTCCGCGACCTGGTGCTGGCCCGCGCCGTCGCCGGCCCGCCCCGGCTGGCCGCCCGTAACGCGAACTACGTCGGCGGGGACATCGGCGCGGGCTCCGCCGCGGGCCTCGGCCTGGTCGTCCGCCCCAAGCTGGCCCGCAACCCGTACACCACCGCCCACCCCGCGGTGTTCCTGTGCTCGCAGTCCGCCCCGCCCGGGCCCGGTGTGCACGGCATGTCCGGCCACCATGCCGCGCGGGCCGTGTGGTCCCGGCTCCGGCCGACCCGCTGACCGGGCCGCGGGCCGGCCGCTTCCAGGGCCGGGCGGCCCGGCCTCAGAGGTCCAGCACCAGTCGCGGGCCCAGCGCCCGGGAGACGCAGGCGTACATCCGGCCCTTGGGGGCGCCCACGTCGTCCCGGTGCTCGACCTCCCCGTCGAGGACGGTGATCTCGCAACTCCCGCAGACGCCTTCGTGGCACCCGGACGACACGGGGACCCCGGCGTGGTCCAGGGCGTTCAGCAGCGACTCGTCGGCATCCACCTGGACCGTCCGCCCCGACCGGGCGCACGCGACCTCGAACGCCGTGTCGGGGGCGAACACCTTGGGCGTCGGCTGGAACCGTTCCGTGTGCAGCTGATCCGCCGGGAAGGCGGCCTCCGCCGCGTCGAGCATGGACGCCGGGCCGCAGCAGTAGACCAGGGTGCCGGGTTCCAGCTCCGCCGCCAGGGCTTCGAAGTCCGGCCTGCCGTCCTGCCGGGTGGCGATGATGCGTACGGCGTCCCCGTAGGCGGCGCGCAGTTCCCCCGCGAAGGGCATGGTGGCGGCCGACTGCCCCGCGTACACGAGCGAGGCGGGTACTCCGGCCGTGGTGGCCGCGCGCAGCATCGGCAGGACGGGGGTGATGCCGATCCCGCCGGCGAGGAAGAGGTAGCGCGGCGCGGGGAGCAGGGGGAAGTGGTTGCGCGGCCGCGACACGGCGAGCGTACGGCCCGGGCGCAGGAAACGGTGGATGTACTCGGAGCCGCCCCGGCTGAGCGGGTCGTACCGTACGGCCACGCGGTAGGTCTCGCGGTCCGCGGGGTCCCCGCACAGGGAGTACTGGCGGGTCAGCCAGTTCGGCAGGGCCACGTCGACATGGGCGCCCGGCTCCCAGGGCGCCAGGGGGCCGTCGGCGCCGCGCAGGGCGAGGGAGACGACGTCCTCGGCGACCGGTTCGATGCGGTCGAGGAGGGTCTGCTGCATCAGTGCTTCCCTTTCCGGCACGGTCAGTAGAGCTTTCGGTAGGACTCTTCGAGGACTGCTTCGAACTGCTTCGGGTCGACACCGTTCCCGAGCTGGGTGGCCGCGATCTCGCCGGCCGACGGCATCTCGTCGGCGAGCGCCTGGCTGGCCGGGTCCCACAGCCGGGACCGGATGAGCGCCCGGCCGCAGTGGAAGTACGCCTCGGCCACCTCGACGATGATCGCCAGCACCGGCGCCTTGGCCTCGGTGCGCATCCGGGCGAGCACGTCGGGCTCGTCGGAGGGGTAGGCGCTGCCGTTGACCCGCAGGGTCTCCCGCACCCCGGGGACGAGGAAGAGCATCCCGACCCCGTCGTTCTCCGCGATGTTGCGGAAGGAGTCGGCGATCTTGTTGCCCGGCCGGTCGGGTATCGCGAGGGTGTACGGGTCGAGGACCTTCACGAAGCCCGGATAGTCGCCGCGCGGTGAGCAGTCCGTGCGTCCCGCCGCGTCCGCCGTGGCCAGCGACACGAAGGGGGAGTGCGCGATGAAGCGGCGGGAGAGCTCGTCGACATGGTCGTGGATCTTGTCCTTGACCATGGCGTGCGGCTCACCGAGCCGGGCACGGACCTCGTCCGGGGACAGCCGCCGGGGGCGGGTGCGCAGGTGCGTCATGAGACTCCTTCCGGGAGGGGCGGAACGGCGGGCGGGCGAGGGGACGGGCGACGGCGCCCCGGCCCGCCCGCGCGCCGCCGGTGCAGGCGACGGCAAAGGACCGCTCCGCCGCAGCTCATGGCACTATTGTGAGCAATTGCTCAGGTCTCCGCCACTCGCATTCGAGGGCCCGTCCAGGAGGTGCCATGGCAGCGGACCGCCGCGGACTCCAGCCACGTAAACAGCCACGCCAGGCCCGCGCCGAAGCCACCCGGCAGCGCATCCTCACCGCCGCTGCTCACGTTTTCGCCGAGTACGGCTACGCCGCGGGGACCACCAACCGCATCGCCGAGCAGGCACGAGTGTCCATCGGCTCGCTGTACCAGTACTACCCGAACAAGGACGCCATCCTGGTGGAGCTGATGACCCGGCACCTGGACGCCGGAATCGCCGCCGCCGGCGGCCACCGGAAGGGGCGGCTGCCCGACTCCCTCGAAGGGATCATCCGCCTCTTCGTGCGCGCCGCGATCGACAACCACCTCGACGATCCCCAACTGCTGCGCGTCATGATGGAGCAGGGACCCCGGTCCCCCGAGATACTCGCCAGGATCTCCCGCCACGAGCGGGAGCGGATCGCGCACCTCCACGACCTGTTCGCCGGACATCCGGAGGTCCGGGTCGAGGACACCCACGTCGCCACGCGGCTCGTCGTGGCCACGATCGACCTCGTCGTCCACCAGCTGCGCGCCGCACCGGACCCCGTCGACACCGCCCGGTTCGAGAACGAACTCGTCGCCATGCTCACCGGCTACCTCACGACGGCCCGCTGACGGTACGGGCCGCCCGGTCCCTGTCGCCGCGGCCCGAAAACCCCGTGCGACGCGCTCACGGCGCGTGGTAACCCCCTGTCATGAGCGATCTTCAGACAGCGCGGCTGGTGCTCCACCCTTTGAGCCCCGCCGAGGCCGAACGGCTGGTGTCCCGTACCCCGGCGGACGGGGACCGGTGGGCGCCCGGATATCCGGCGGACGGGGACGTGGAGTCCGCGACCGACTTCCTGGGCCACTGCGCGGCCACCGGCGACCCGCGGCCGTTCGGTGACTACGAGATACGCCGCCGGGCGGACGGACTGGTCATCGGCAGCCTCGGCTTCAACCGGCCGCCCGACGCGGACGGCACCGTGACGATCGGCTACGGCCTGGTCCCCGAGGCGCGCGGCCATGGATACGCGGCCGAGGCCCTGCGCGGGCTGCTGCGCCTCGCCGGGGAACGCGGCCTCACGTGCGTGAAAGGCGACGCCGACCACGACAACACCGCGTCCCAGCACGTCATGGCCGCCGCCGGGATGCGGCAGGTGGGGGAGGACGAGCGGGTGAAGTACTTCGAGATCACCTTCACCGGGGACGCGGACGGCCACCGCCCCGGCTGAACGCGCCGTGCCCCGGCCACCCCGTGCCACCGGAACCGGCGGGCACCGGGCACACCGGACATGATGGCCGTATGGCCGCACACACCCCCGCCCTCACCCTCGTCAAAGGCGACATCACCGAGCAGCCGGTGGACGCCATCGTGAACGCCGCCAACTCCTCACTGCTGGGCGGCGGGGGAGTGGACGGCGCGATCCACCGGCGCGGCGGTCCCGAGATCCTGGCCGAGTGCCGCGCGCTGCGGGCCGCGCACCACGGGAAGGGCCTGCCCACCGGCCAGGCCGTGGCGACCACCGCGGGCCGGCTGGTGGCCCGCTGGGTGATCCACACCGTCGGCCCCGTCTGGGCGGAGTCCGAGGACCGCTCGGAACTGCTCGCCTCCTGCCACCGCGAGTCCCTGCGGGTCGCCGACGAGCTGGGCGCCCGCACCGTCGCCTTCCCGGCGATCTCCACCGGTGTCTACCGCTGGCCGCTGGACGACGCGGCCCGGGTCGCGGTCGAGACGGTACGGACCGCGTCGACGGCCGTTCTGGAGGTGCGCTTCGTGCTGTTCGACGAGCAGGCGTACGAGGCGTTCGCCGCGCAGGTGCGCTGACCGCCCGTACGCCGTGCCCGTACCCCCACCCGCCCGGCGCGGAACCGCCGGGCGGGCTCGGTGCCTGCTCGGTGCCGGTTCAGTGCCAGGCGAACCGCGCCGACACGCACGGGTCCTCGTTGCGGTAACCGAGCCGGGTGTAGAGCCGTTCGGCGGGCGTGTTCCCGGCCAGCTGCCACAGCGTGCAGAAACCGTGCCGCCGTACGGTGTGCCGGGTCAGCCAGGAGGTCAGCGCGGCGCCGAGGCCCTGGCCGCGCTGGGCGGCGTCGGTCGCGACGGACGCCATCAGCGGCGCGCCGCTGTCCCGCAGGCTGCTCATCGCGCCGCAGGCCACCAGCCGCCCGTCCGCGCCGCGGATGCCGGCCCAGAGGCTGACGTCCGCGGAGCCGGGGCCGGTCGAGTGCGCCGGGCTGTGCTCGTTGAGGAAGTCGAGCAGCTCCGCGTGGTGGCTCTCGTCGAGCGCGACCACCCGTTCCTCCGCCGGGTGGACGGACGGTTCCTCCAGCGTCCAGCGGAAGATCCACTCGACCACGTCGGTCACCGCCAGATGGCGGCCGACCAGCGCCTCGGTGCCGCGCGGCCCGGTGAACTCCCGTACGCGGTCCGGGAATCCCTGCGCGGAACGCAGCACGAGACCGGCTGCGGCATCCGCCTCGCCGACGCTCCACACATGCCCGCGGGCGGCGTCGAGCCAGGCGACAGCACCGGTGTTGCACCAACTGCTCCGGTCGGCGGGCCGCTGCCGGGCGGCGCCGAAACGCAGGAGGGCGGCGCCCTCCTGGAGCTCCAGGCCCTGGGTGAACAGGTCCTCGGTCCGGGGGAGAAGAGTCGTTGCCTGCATCACTCTCTGAGAAGGACGTAGGGAGGGGAACGACTCCGGACACGCTGGAGGCGCGGCCGGAACCGTTCGTCTGATGTAGGGGGTCCCGGCAGCGGCTGCGCACCCGTGCGCGCCCGGCCGACCGGGTGGTCAACTCTCGCACACCGCCCCCGGCCCGGCGCAAATCCTCGGTACGTGCCGTATGCCACCCGGCGCGGTACGGGAACCGGCAGCCGGTCGCGACGCACGAAGGCTGCCGGGCCGCCGCTGGTCACCGAAGGCTGATGTCGGAAAACCGCCAGCCGAACGCCGGCCGCTACCGGATCCTGGAGTCATGCACACCGACTTCGAGCGCTGTCTGCGCGCCGTGCAGTCCAAGGACGCCAGGTTCGACGGGTGGTTCTACACGGCGGTGCGCACCACACGCATCTACTGCCGTCCCAGTTGCCCGGTGGTGCCGCCCAAGCCCGAGAACATGACCTTCTACCCGAGCGCCGCCGCCGCCCAGCAGGCCGGCTACCGCGCCTGCAAACGGTGCCGCCCGGACGCCAGCCCCGGCTCGCCCCAGTGGGACGAGCGCGCCGACCTCGTGGCGCGCGCCATGCGGCTGATCGCCGACGGCATCGTGGACCGCGAGGGCGTCCCGGGCCTGGCCGCCCGGCTCGGCTACAGCACCCGCCAGGTCGAGCGGCAGCTGCTGGCCGAGCTGGGGGCCGGACCGCTCGCCCTGGCCCGCGCGCAGCGCGCCCAGACCGCGCGGCTGCTCATCGAGACCACGGAACTGCCCATGGCGGACGTGGCGTTCGCCGCCGGGTTCGCCAGCATCCGGACCTTCAACGACACGGTACGCGAGGTGTTCGCGCTCGCCCCCACCGAGCTGCGGCGCCGCGCCCGCCCGGGCGCCGCTGCCGCGCTGCCCGGCGCGCTCGCCCTGCGGCTGCCCTTCCGGCAGCCGCTGTGCCCGGACAACCTCTTCGGCCACCTGGCCGCGACCGCCGTACCGGGCGTGGAGGAGTGGCGGGACGGCGCGTACCGGCGCACGCTCGCCCTGCCGTACGGGCACGGCATCGTCGCCCTGTCCCCGCGCCCCGACCACATCGAATGCCGGCTGTCCCTCACCGACCTGCGCGACCTCGCGGGAGCCATCGCCCGCTGCCGCCGCATGCTCGACCTGGACGCCGACCCGGAGGCGGTCGACGGGCTGCTGGCCGAGGATCCCGTGCTGGCACCGCTCGTCCGCAAGGCGCCGGGGCGGCGGGTGCCGCGCACCGCGGACGCGGACGAGTTCGCGGTACGGGCCGTACTGGGCCAGCAGGTCTCCACCGCCGCGGCCCGTACGCACGCGGGCCGCCTGGTCACCGCGCACGGCCGGCCGGTCGACGACCCGGCGGGCGGCCTGACCCACCTCTTCCCTTCCGCCGCCGAGCTGGCCGGACTGGACCCCGAGACGCTCGCCATGCCGCGGACCCGGCGCGCCACCCTCACCGGCATGGTCACCGCCCTCGCCGACGGCGCCGTACAGCTGGGGGTCGGCAGCGACCGCGACCGGGCCCGCGCCCAGCTCGCGGCGCTGCCCGGCGTGGGCCCGTGGACCGTCGAGTGCATCGCCATGCGGGCCCTCGGCGACCCCGACGCCTTCACACCGACCGACCTGGGCCTGCGCCGCGCCGCGGCCGGCCTCGGACTGCCGGCCACCCCGGCCGCGCTCATACGGCACTCGGCGCGCTGGCGGCCCTGGCGCGCGTACGCCGTCCAGTACCTGTGGGCCACCGACGACCACCCCATCAACCACCTCCCCACCGACTGAGGCGATCATGACCGTTCCCGAAACCGGAGGCGTGGGCGGCGGGCGCCGCCACGCCGTCCTGCCCGACACCCCGTACGGCCCGCTGACCCTCGTCGCCGAGGGCGACGCCCTCGCCGGCCTCTACATGACCGACCAGCGCCACCGCCCGCCGCAGGAGTCCTTCGGCTTGCCGGAGGACCCGGAAGCCCCGCCGTTCGCGGCGGCCGTACAGCAGCTGCGCGCCTACTTCGACGGCACGCTCACCGCCTTCGACCTGCCCCTGGCCCCGCAGGGGACACCCTTCCAGCGCCGCGTCTGGGCCGCCCTGTGCGAGATCCCGTACGGCGGGACGCTCTCGTACGGGCAGCTCGCCGAACACCTCGGCAAGCCCTCCGCCGCCCGCGCGGTGGGCCTCGCCAACGGCAAGAACCCGATCGGCATCATCATCCCCTGCCACCGCGTCATCGGGGCGAGCGGCAGCCTCACGGGCTACGGCGGCGGGCTGGACCGCAAGCGCCGGCTGCTGGACTTCGAGCGGGGCGGGGCCGGGCAGGGGCCGGAGACCGTGGACCCGGGCGGGCAGCAGCTGCTGTTCGGGTGAAGCGGACGGGCGGACCGGTGAAGCGGGCCTGCCGCCGCGCGGTCAGGCGCCGCTCTCCACCACCGCCCGCACGTCCGCCACCAGCTGCTCCGCAGCTTCGATCGTCCGCGCCAACTCGGGCGCCGTGCGGCCCAGTTCGCCCAGCAGGGCGCTCGCCCGCTCCGCGAAGCCGGGCGGCGTCCCGGGCAGGGCCGCCGCGGCGGCCAGCGCGCCCTTCTCGTTGACGCACCAGGTGCGGTGGTGGGCGTGCAGCGCCTGGGTCAGGTCGCCCACCGCCCGGGCCAGGCACAGCGCCGCGTGCAAGGTGTCCGCGGACGCGTGGGACTTGCCCGCCATGGCCACCGAGAACCCGGCGTCCCAGATCGCCGTTCCGGTCAGCGCGGCACGCAGCGGCTCCGGGTACTCCCGCATCTCCTCCTTGAGACGGCCCAGACCGCCGGTGGGGTCGGCGAGCACACGCGACAGCGCGAGTTCACCCGCGTACGCCGGAGACCAGAAGCCCAGCGGATGGCCCACTTGCGCGCCGATCTCGAACCGGCCTGCCCGGCACTCCCGCCACACCTGCTCCACCCGGTCGGCATCCCGCAGGAGCCAGTCCACATGGCTGCCGTCCGGCATCACCAGCCACGCCCCGCCGTTGACCCACGCACCCCACGCGCCCGGCGGGTGGATCTCCACGGGCGCCCCGGTGACCTCGGCGGCCAGCTCCGCGAGGGCGGCGAGACCGACCTCGCCGCGGTAGTAGACGCCCAAGTCCCAGTCAGAGTCTGGGCGGTGGGTACCCCGGGCCCGGCTGCCGCCGAGCGTCACACCGACGACCCCGGGCACCTCGGCGAGGGCCGCCGCCCCACTCCCCGCCCAGTAGTCCTCTTGCGCTCCGGCGCCAACTGCTGTCGCTTTCTCCTGCATACGGGCAGCCTATGGGTGTCCGACGCGGTGTGGCCCGGCGGGGCCGTCAGCGCAACAGGGTGCGTACGTCCGCCAGCAGCTCCACTTGGCGGCGCCAGTCGCCGCCCGCGATGTCGACCAGGACGCGGGTGACTCCCGCGCCGCAGTAACGGTGCAAGCGCTCCGCCGCCTCCCGGGGACCGCCGGTCACGGGCACGTCCGCGAAGCGTCCGGGCGGGGAGCCGTGCGCCGTGGCGAGGTGTGCGGCGATTTCGGTGCTGGTGGGCAGGCCCGGTTCCGTACCGAGCGCGCCGACGGTGCCGACGGCGACGGCCGGAGCCGGGCGGCCGAGCGCGGCGGCGAGTTCGGCCAGGTGCACGGTGCCCGCGGCCACTTCGGCGGCCGGCAGCAGAGAAGGGAACCAGCCGTCACCCAGGTGTGCCGCGCGCCGTACCGCGCTGCGCGAGGTGCCGCCGATCCAGACCGGCGGCATCGGCACGCCGGGCGCCGGGTCCACCGCCACGTGGCCCGGTGCGTACGGCAGTGCCACCCGCTCGCCCGCGAGCAGACGGGGCAGCAGCCGCAGTACCGCGTCGGTCCGGTGCTCCCGCTCCTCGTACGGCACACCGGCGGCCGCCCATCGCTCGCGCCCGCCGCCCGTCCCGATGCCCAGCACCAACCGCCCGTCCGCGACGTACTGCAGGCTCGCTATCTGCTCGGCGGCCTGGACCGGCGGCCGGAGCGCCGGCGCGTACGCCTCGCCGACGACGGTGATCCGCTCGGTCGCGGCGGCCACCGCCGCCAAGGCCACCGCGGTGTCCAGCGCCGGCGTGCCGGCCGCGGGCCGGTCCCCGTACGCGACGAGGTCGAGGCCGGCCAGTTCCGCGTGCCGGGCCGCCTCGGTGAGGGGGAGCTTCTGCTCCCGCTGCACGGCGAGCGACGGCAGCACCACGCCCACGGCCAGGCGGCCGGGCCGGACCGCGGAATCCGGGAGAAACGTCATACGGTGACGATGCAACGTCAAGCAGGCTTGAGGTCAAGGGGCGGCCGGCGCGACCCCGTCCTCCAGCTCCACCGGACCGCGGCCCCGCGCCAGCGCGTCCAGCGCGGCCCGCATCCGCAGCGCCATCGACGGGGACAGCCGCGGCACGGCCTCCTCCCACGACAGCAGGGACCAGGACAGCAGTTCGGTCTCCTGGAGGCGGATGGCCGCGAGCTGCTCCGCGCCCAGCACGCCTCCGTCGTACAGATACGACACCAGCGGCGGCCGGCCGGTGCCGCGCACCCAGTCGACGGCCAGCAGCGGGCCCGGCTCGATGTCCAGGCCGATCTCCTCGGCGGTCTCCCGCCGCGCGGCCTGGCGGGGCGATTCGCCCGCGTCGGACTCGACGGTGCCGCCGGGCAGGTTCCAGGTGTCGCGGTAGTTCGGCTCGACGTACAGCACCCGGTCGTCGGCGTCGCGGAAGATGACACCGGCGCCCGCGAGCACACGCGGAAGGCCGGCGATGTAGGTGGCGTAGTCCGTGGTCATGCGGCGAGCGTAGTGGGGCCGGAAGGGAGCCGGTTCCAGCAGGCCGGATCGTCCGCTCATCCGTCGTAGCGGTAGTACCGGGTCTGGTCGAGGAGGTCGGCGGGCGCCATCGTGTGCCAGGGGGCCAGCGGGGTGTGCAGGCCGGGTACGTCACGGGCGGGTTCCAGCGGGAGGTAGTGGGGGACGTGGGGGTGGCGGCGCTGCCAGTCGGCCCAGATCTTGTCGATGAAGCAGTGGTGGAGGAAGAACACCGGGTCGTTGGGGGAGCCGATGAAGTCCATGTGGCCGCCGACGAAAACGTGGGCGGAGCCGTGCAGTTTGCCCCAGTCCCGCTCCCAGGGGAACTTCGCATAGCCCTCCAAGTGGTTGCGGAAGCTGCGATGCGGAGGGACTTGACCGCTGAGGTGGTTCCACGGCGGGCAGTCGTAGACGGGCAGTGCGAGGGCCGCCTCCAACTGCCGCGCCGTCGAGAGGACGCCGGGTCGGCGCAGCGCGCGGGTGAGGAAGTCCCGGTCGTCCTGGGTGTAGTAGCCGTTGACCCACTCCACGTCGTTGCCGATGGGCCGCACGTTGACCCGCAGCCGCCAGCCGTTGCGCCGTGCGAACGGACCCGAGACCACCTGCCGGTCGCCGGACCGCCCGTCACCGCCCATGAAGTCCTCGGCCCACAGCGGCGATTCCCGGCCGCGGTCGCTCGTCCAGTCCCAGTACGGCAGGGTGACACCGGGGTCGATCGCCCGCAGCGCCTGCTCGAAGTACAGCAGGAACTGCCGGTGCCAGGGGAGCAGCGAAGGGGTCAGGTGCGCGGTGCGGCGCCCGTGGTCCCGGTGGATGTAGTCATGGGAGTTCACCCGGATGTGGACGGCGACCAGCGCGTCGTACACGCCGCTCCGCTTGGCCTCCAGGACGGCCCGCACGAAGCGGCGCTTCTCCCGCGCGGTCAGCGCCAGGTGGTTCTTGCGGACATACGGGCGGCCCGGGGGCACCGGACCGGACGGCACCACGGGCTCCGGCCACGACCGGAGCGGCGGGGCCGGCAGCAACTGCGCGCCGCGCAACCGCCGTACGGCGCGCCGCGCGGCCGCCAGCGGGGTCCGGTCGAACCCGTAGTGGCACAGCGGGGACAGGTAGGCGCCCTCTCCCATCCGCATCAGCTGGAGCTCGCGCCCGTCGATCGTCACCCGGGCGCGGCCGTGCTCGGCATCGACGCGGATCGTCCGGCCCTGATACCGCTCGGTGTACGGCCGCGGGCCACGCGAGTCGGTCGCCGCGGGCAGCAGCGCCGCGGTACCGGCCGCCGTAGCGCCCACGACCATGTCGCGTCGTCGCACCGGACCTCCCTCGCACCGGCTCTCCCCTGCCTCTTTCCGGAGCCTCACCCCGGCCGGGGACCCGGACGCCTCACCCAGGCCGAATGCACTCGAACAGATGACGCGGAGACTCCCTGCCGCTTCCGGCCGTGCGCCGTGCCTCCCCTACGCCCCCGTCGGCCCCTGCCCCGGCGGACCCGTGTCGTCGCCCGTCCGCTTGGCGTCCGCCGCCCGCCGCAGCCGCGGATGCCGGGTCGGCCCCTGCTCGGTGATCGTTTCGCCGACGATGGCGCGGACCGCGTGGCGCAGCCCGTGCATCGCGTGGTGCCGCGCCGGACCGGCGCCCGGGTCCTCGCGCAGCTCCTTCAGCAGCGCCCAGCACAGCGCCAGCATCACGAACACGAACGGCAGCGCGACCAGGATCGTCGCCGTCTGGAGCGAGCCGAGCCCGCCGGCCACCAGCAGCACCGCGGCGACCGCGGCCATCAGGATGCCCCAGGTGACCACCAGCCACGTTCGCGGGTGCAGCGCGCCCCGGCTGGTCAGCGAGCCCATCACCAGGGAGGCGGAGTCGGCGCTGGTGATGAAGTACGTCATCACCAGGATCATCGCCACCCAGGAGGACACGGTCCCGGCGGGCAGCGCGTCCAGCATCCCGAACAGCGACGCCTCGGCGTCCTCGGCGTTGCTCGCGAGGTCGGCCAGGCCGCTGGCGTCCAGCCGGATCGCGCTGCCGCCCATCACGCAGAACCAGACCATCGTCGCGCCGCTGGGCACCAGCAGAACACCGATCAGGAACTCGCGGACGGTGCGCCCGTGCGAGATGCGGGCGATGAACGTGCCGACGAACGGGGCCCAGGACAGCCACCACGCCCAGTAGAAGATCGTCCAGGTGCCGAGCCAGCTCGCGTCGGTGAAGGCGCCGGTCCGTGAGGCCATCGGCAGCAGATCGCTGAGGTAGCCGCCGAGGCTCGCCGGGATGCTGTCCAGCACGTACACCGTCGGACCGAGCACGAAGACGAACAGCATCAGCAGCGCGGCCAGCACGATGTTCAGCGTGGACAGCCACTTGACGCCCTTGTGGAGGCCGGAGAAGGCGGACGCCACGAAGGCGGCGGAGAGCGCGATGATGATGACCAGCTGCACGGTGGTGCTGTCCGCCGTGCCCGTGGTGAGGTGCAGTCCCTTGCTGACCTGGAGGGAGCCGAGGCCCAGGCTGGTGGCCGTGCCGAAGACGGTCGCGAAGACGGCCAGCAGGTCGATCAGGTGCCCCAGCCGGCCGCCGGCCCGCCGCTCGCCGATCAGCGGGACGAAGGCGGAGCTGAGCCGGTTGCTGCGGCCCTTGCGGAAGCCCGCGTACGCCAGGGCCAGGCCCACGATGCCGTAGATGGCCCAGGGCGTCAGGGTCCAGTGGAAGAACGAGTACTCCAGCGCGGTACGGGCCGCGGCGCCGGTGTGCGGCGCGACACCGCTGGAGGGCGGCGGGGTGACGTAGTGCTGCAGCGGTTCGCCCACGCCGTAGAACATCAGGCCGATTCCCATGCCGGCGCTGAACATCATCGCGACCCACGCGAGATTCCCGAATTCCGGCTCCGCGTCGTCCTTGCCGAGCCGGATGCGGCCGAAACGGCTGAAGGCGATGAGAACGCACAGGACGAGAAAGACATCGGCGGCCACCACGAACAGCCAGCCGAAATTGCCCAGCACCCAATTCAGGGCGGTATCGGTCACCGATTCGAAATTCTTTTTGCCCAGGGCCGCCCAGGCCACCACCGCGAGCACCGCGGCCGCTCCGACACCGACCAGGGCCGGATCGGGCGGCGGGTCGTGCTCCGCGCTGCCGGGCACGGAATCCGGTGTCGGTTCCTCGGACGTCTGCGCACTCATGGCGCCCCATTATGACCGGAAAAACAACGCTTCGCCGGGTTGGCGCGCCGTCCGGCGCCTCCGGTCCCTGTTCGCCGGGGCCCGTGCCGGATAAGGTCGCAGCGGCGCGACTGCCAGTTCGAAAGCAAGGGGAAACAGTGGCGGACGCAGCAAGGACACCGGCGGCAGACCGGGACCGGACACCGCGGGTGCTGGTCGCCGCGGACAAATTCAAGGGCTCGCTCACGGCCACCGAGGTCGCCCGGCATGTCACGGCCGGGCTGCGCCGGGCCGTCCCCGGCCTGGCGGTGGAGTCCGTCCCGGTCGCGGACGGCGGCGACGGCACGGTCGCGGCCGCCCTGGCGGCGGGCTTCGCACGGCACGAGGCACGCGTCACGGGCCCCACCGGCGACCCGGTCACGGCCACCTTCGCACTCCGCGAGGACGGTACGGCCGTGGTCGAGATGGCCGAGGCGTCCGGCCTCCAGCACCTCCCGAAGGGCCGCTTCGCGCCGCTCACGGCCACCACGTACGGCACCGGCGAGCTGCTGCGCGCGGTGCTGGACGCGGGCGCCACCACCATCGTCTTCGGTGTCGGCGGCAGCGCCACGACCGATGGCGGCGCGGGGATGCTCGCCGCTCTCGGCGCCCGCTTCCTGGACGCCGCGGGCGCGCCGCTCGCACCGGGCGGCGGGCCGCTGCGCGACCTGGCCACCGCCGACCTCTCGGGTCTGGACCCGCGGCTCGCCGGTACGGAGGTGGTCCTCGCCAGCGACGTCGACAACCCGCTGACCGGGCCCAAGGGCGCCCCCGCCGTCTACGGGCCGCAGAAGGGCGCGAGCGCGCGGGACGTCGAGGCGCTGGACGCGGCCCTGGCCCACTACGCCAAGGTCCTGGAGACCACGGTGGGGCCGCGCGCCGCCGAGTACGCCGCCGCACCCGGTGCGGGCGCGGCGGGCGGCATCGGCTACGGCGCCCTCGTCGGCCTGGGAGCCGTCTTCCGGCCGGGCATCGACGTCATGCTGGAGGTGCTGGGCTTCGGTCCGGCGCTGGCCCGCGCCACCTTCGTCGTCACCGGTGAGGGCTCGCTCGACGAGCAGACCCTGCACGGCAAGGCCCCGGCCGGCGTCGCGGCGGCGGCCCGCGCCGCGGGCCTGGAGGTGGCGGCGGTCTGCGGCCGCCTGGCCCTGCCCCCGGAGTCCCTGGGCCGGGCCGGCATCCGCCGCGCCTACCCGCTGACCGACCTGGAGCCGGACCCGGCCCGCTGCATGGCCGAGGCGGGCCCGCTCCTGGAGCGGGCCGCGGAAGCCCTGGGGCGGGACTTCCTGCTGTGAGGCGCTGACCACAGGCCCAAGGGGCGTGCCGCGGGGCCCGGCGGCCTTCCGGCGCGCCCCCTGCGCCTGCGTGCCCCCGGATACGACAGAAGGCCCCCACCGAGCTGATGCGCTCGGCGGGGGCCTTTCCGGTGCGTGGACCGGAAACCGCTACTGGATCTGCGCGCTGCGCGCCTCACGGCGGTTGTCGCGGAAGGTGTTGACCCGGCGGGCCGTCGCGAAGACGGGGATCATCGCGCCCAGGACGATCTGGAGGGCGCAGCCGGTCTGCAGGAGCATCTGGCCGCCGGGAGCGTCCAGCGCCCAGGCCGCCAGCATGCCCATGCTCAGCACGATCCAGCTGAGCATCGCCACCGCGAGCCGTCCCCGCGGCTTCGGGTACTCGACCCGGCTCACCATCAGCCAGGCCACCCCGACGATCGCCAGCAGCGTCGGCACGAAGGGCAGCTCCAGCAGGACGATCGCGACGACGGTCAGCGCGCCGAACGGGCTCGGCATCCCCTGGAAGATGCCGTCACGCAGCGTCACACAGGAGAACCGGGCCAGGCGCAGGATCACCGCCAGCAGTACCACCACCGCCGCGACCACCGAGACCCGCTGGTGCGAGTCCGGGGCGACCATGCCCCAGGTGACGACGAAGTACGCCGGCGCCAGCCCGAAGCTGATCAGGTCGGAGAGGTTGTCGAGCTCGGCCCCCATGGCCGAGGCCCGCAGCTTGCGTGCGACGAGCCCGTCGAACAGGTCGAAGATGGAGGCCAGCAGCATCAGGATCACCGCCATGGCGGCGCTGTGCCGCGCCATCCCGCCGTCCTCGGTGCCCGTCAGGTGCGGGATCAGGACGCCGGTGGTGGTGAAGTACACGGCCATGAAGCCGCAGATCGCGTTGCCGAGGGTGAGCGTGTCCGCTATTGACAACCGCGTCGACAGCGGCATGTCGTCGGCCGCGTCCTCCTCGTCGACCTCCGCGACCCAGCCGGGCTGTGTGTCGGGATCAATCACGGTCAAGGCGTGTCACCCCCGCGGTGGTGGCCTGGCCGACCTCGACCGCGGCCTCGACACCCGCCGGGAGGTAGACGTCGACGCGCGACCCGAAGCGGATCAGGCCGATGCGCTCGCCCTGCTCCACCTTCGAGCCCTGGGGCACGTAGGGGACGATGCGGCGGGCCACCGCGCCGGCGATCTGCACCATCTCGATGTCACCGAGCTCGGTGTCGAAGTGCCAGACCACCCGCTCGTTGTTCTCGCTCTCCTTGTTGAACGCCGGGACGTACCCGCCGGGGATGTGCTCCACGGACGTCACCGTGCCGGCCAGCGGCGCGCGGTTGACGTGGACGTTCAGCGGGCTCATGAAGATCGCGACGCGGGTGCGTCCGTCCTTCCACGGCATGATGCTCTGCACCACGCCGTCGGCCGGGGAGATGACCCGGCCCTGAGCGATCTCCCGCTCAGGGTCGCGGAAGAACCACAGCATGCCCGCCGCCAGTGCGGTGGCGGGCACGGCGGCGGCGGCCCAGCGTCCCGAGCGACGGGAACGGGCCAGGCTGACCGCTGCCGTCGCGACGGTCGGCAGAAGCCACGGCGACGCTCCGCGCGCGAGGCGGACACGACCGCGTTGTGCAGAGGATTGGCTGTGGGGCATGGATGACCTTCGTAGCGGAGGATGCCGCATATGCAATGGGGGACGGCGGCTTTCCCGGGATGGTATCGGTTGCGAGCGGCAACTGGCCAAGAGCCAGAGCCAATCCGTGGCCGAAGCACGATGACGGGGTGTGATCTTCGTCCTGAAGAAAACACCTCAAATCGGGCGTTCACCCCTGGATTCGGTACTCCTCCAGTAGCCGCCGACCGATGATCATTTTCTGGATCTCGGCGGTACCTTCACCGATGAGGAGCATCGGTGCCTCCCGGTAGAGGCGCTCGATCTCGTACTCCTTGGAGAAGCCGTAGCCACCGTGGATGCGGAACGCGTCCTCCACCACCTCCTTGCAGTACTCGGAGGCCAGGTACTTGGCCATGCCCGCCTCAAGGTCGTTTCGCTGCCCCGAGTCCTTTTTGCGTGCGGCGTTGACCATCATCGCATGGGCCGCTTCCACCTTTGTAGCCATTTCGGCAAGTTTGAACTGGATCGCCTGGTGCTGGGCAATCGGCTTGCCGAAGGTGTGCCGCTGCTGTGCGTACGAAACGCCCAGCTCGAAGGCGCGCTGCGCGACGCCGCAGCCCCGCGCGGCCACGTTCACCCGGCCGACCTCGACCCCGTCCATCATGTGATAGAAGCCACGCCCGGTCTCGCCGCCGAGGACCCGGCCGGCGGGGATGCGCAGCCCGTCCATGATCAGCTCGGTGGTGTCGACACCCTTGTAGCCCATCTTGTCGATCTTGCCGGGGATGGTCAGCCCCGGCCGGACCTCACCGAAGCCCGCCTCCTTCTCCACGAGGAAGGTGGTCATCGACTTGTGCGGCGCGGTGCCCTCCGGATGGCCCTCGTCCGTGCGGCACAGCACCGCGACGAGAGTTGACGAACCGCCGTTGGTCAGCCACATCTTCTGACCGGTCAGTACATAATCTCCGCCGTCCGCCACCCCCTTGGACGTGATGGCCGAGACGTCCGAGCCGAGCGCCGGCTCCGACATCGAGAAGGCGCCCCGGATGTCGCCGGCCGCCATCTTCGGCAGGAAATACTCCTTCTGCTCCTGCGTGCCGTGCTGCTTGAGCATGTACGCCACGATGAAGTGCGTGTTGATGATGCCCGACACGCTCATCCAGCCGCGGGCGATCTCCTCCACCGTCAACGCGTACGTCAGCAGCGACTCGCCGAGGCCCCCGTACTCCTCGGGAATCATCAGCCCGAAGACGCCGAGTTCCTTCAGGCCCTCGACTATCTGCGTCGGGTACTCGTCGCGGTGCTCCAGCTCGGTGGCGACCGGCAGAATCTCTTTGTCGACGAAGTCGCGGACGGTCGAGAGTATTTCCCGCTGGATGTCCGTCAGGCCCTCGGTCTGTGCGAGGCGTCCGCTCATCTCACTTCTCCTCACGGGCCGGTTCCCGCAGGTCGGGGCGGCCCGGCTGCTCGCCGCCGCGCTCCTTGACGTACGTGGCGGTGGGCACCATCACCTTGCGCCGGAAGACGCACACCAGGGTGCCGTCCTGCTTGTAGCCCTTGGTCTCCACGTACACGATCCCGCGGTCGCTCTTGGACTTCGACGGTGTCTTGTCGAGCACCGTCGTCTCGCCGTACAGCGTGTCCCCGTGAAAAGTGGGCGCCACGTGCTTCAGCGACTCGATTTCCAGATTCGCGATGGCCTTGCCCGACACATCCGGCACCGACATGCCCAGCAACAGCGAGTAGATGTAGTTGCCGACCACGACATTCCTGCCGAAGTCGGTGGTCCGCTCGGCATAGTTGCTGTCCATGTGCAGCGGATGGTGATTCATCGTGAGCAGACAGAAGAGGTGGTCGTCGTATTCCGTGACCGTCTTTCCCGGCCAGTGCTTGTAGACGTCCCCGACGGTGAATTCCTCATAGGTACGGCCGAACTGCATCGCGCTCACGCCTCCGGGGCTTCGAACTTCGAGGTACGGGTCATGCCGGCGGCGCGGCCCTTTCCGCTGACCACGAGCGCCATCTTGCGGCTGGCCTCGTCGATCATCTCGTCACCGAGCATCGCGGAGCCCTTCTTGCCGCCCGCCTCGGAGGTGTGCCACTCGTACGCGTCGAGGATCAGCTCGGCACGGTCGTAGTCCTCCTGCGACGGCGAGAACACCTCGTTGGCCGCCTCGACCTGACCGGGGTGCAGCACCCACTTGCCGTCGAAGCCCAGTGCCGCGGCGCGCCCGGCGACCTCCTTGTAGCCGTCCACGTTCTTGATCTGAAGGTAGGGGCCGTCGATCGCCTGGAGATCGTTGGCGCGGGCCGCCATCAGGATGCGCATCAGGATGTAGTGGTACGCGTCCGCGCCGTACCCGGGCGGCTGCTCGCCCACGACCAGCGTCTTCATGTTGATGGAGGCCATGAAGTCGGCCGGGCCGAAGATGATGGTCTCCAGGCGCGGCGACGCGGTGGCGATGGCGTCCACGTTCACCAGGCCCTTGGCGTTCTCGATCTGCGCCTCGATGCCGATCCGGCCCGCCTCGAAGCCCATCGTCGTCTCGATCTGGGTGAGCAGCAGGTCCAGCGCCACGATCTGCTGGGCGTCCTGCACCTTGGGCAGCATGATGCAGTCCAGGTTCTGCCCGGCGCCCTCGACGACGGTGATGACGTCCCGGTACGTCCAGTGCGTGGTCCAGTCGTTGACCCGCACGACGCGGGTCTTGCCGGACCAGTCGCCGTTGTTGAGCGCGTCCACGATGGTGTGCCGGGCGCCTTCCTTGGCCAGCGGCGCGCAGGCGTCCTCCAGGTCCAGGAAGACCTGATCGGCGGGGAGGCCCTGGGCCTTCTCCAGGAAGCGCGGGTTGCTGCCGGGGACGGCGAGGCAGGAACGGCGGGGGCGAAGGCGGTTGATGCCACTCATGCGGGGACCTCCAGGGGGTCGAGCTTGTTCGCGGTACGGATCTCGTCGACGATACGGCCGATGATCTCCGTGATACCGAAGTCTTTCGGAGTGAACACGGCCGCCACTCCGGCTTCCCGGAGGGCCGCCGCGTCGGCGTTGGGGATGATGCCGCCGACGATGACGGGGATGTCGGTGACGCCGCTGGCGCGCAGCCGCTCCAGTACGTCCGGCACCAGTTCGGCGTGCGACCCGGACAGGATCGACAGGCCCACGCAGTGCACGTCCTCGGCGACGGCCGCCGTGACGATCTGCTCGGGCGTCAGCCGGATGCCCTGGTAGACGACCTCGAAGCCGGCGTCCCTGGCCCGTACGGCGATCTGTTCCGCACCGTTGCTGTGGCCGTCCAGCCCCGGCTTGCCGACCAGCAGCCGCAGCCGCCCGGTACCCAGGTCGGCGGCGGTCCGCTCGGCCTTCGCGCGGACCGCGGCGAGCGGGGTGCCGGCCTCCGCCGTCACGGCGAGCGGCGCGCCCGAGACGCCGGTCGGCGCCCGGAACTCGCCGAACACGTCCCGCAGGGCCCAGGCCCACTCGCCGGTGGTCACGCCCGCGCGGGCGCATTCGAGGGTCGCGGCGAACAGGTTCGTGTCGCCCGCCGCGGCCTTCTTCAGCGCCGACAGGGAATCCTGCGCACGCGCCTCGTCGCGGTCGTCCCGCCACCGGTGCAGCGCGCGCACGACACCCGCCTCGTTGTCCGGGTCCACGGTCATGATGGCCGTGTCCAGGTCGGCGGTGAGCGGGTTCGGCTCGGTCGACTCGTAGCAGTTGACGCCGACGATCTTCTCCTCGCCCGCCTCGATCCGGGCCCGCCGCTCCGCGTGCGAGGAGACCAGCTGCGACTTCAGGTAGCCGGACTCGACGGCGGCCATCGCGCCGCCCATCTCCTCGATCCGGGCCATCTCCGCCAGGCACTCCTCGACCAGGGCCGCGACCTTGGCCTCGATGACGTGCGACCCGGCGAAGATGTCCTCGTACTCCAGCAGGTCCGACTCGTGGGCCAGCACCTGCTGGATGCGCAGCGACCACTGCTGGTCCCACGGCCGGGGCAGGCCCAGCGCCTCGTTCCAGGCCGGGAGCTGGACCGCGCGGGCGCGGGCGTCCTTGGAGAGGGTGACGGCCAGCATCTCCAGGACGATCCGCTGGACGTTGTTCTCCGGCTGCGCCTCGGTCAGGCCGAGGGAGTTGACCTGCACGCCGTAGCGGAAGCGGCGCTGCTTGGGGTTCTCCACGCCGTATCGCTCGCGGGTGACCTGCTCCCAGATGCGGCCGAAGGCGCGCATCTTGCACATCTCCTCGATGAACCGGACCCCGGCGTTGACGAAGAACGAGATCCGCGCGACCACGTCACCGAACTTCTCCGGCGGCACCTGCCCCGAGTCCCGTACGGCGTCCAGCACGGCGATCGCGGTGCTCATCGCGTACGCGATCTCCTGTACCGGCGTGGCGCCCGCCTCCTGCAGGTGGTAGCTGCAGATGTTGATCGGGTTCCACTTCGGGATGTGCGCCACCGTGTACGTGATCATGTCGGTGGTCAGCCGCAGGCTCGGGCCCGGCGGGAAGACGTGCGTCCCGCGCGAGAGGTACTCCTTGACGATGTCGTTCTGCGTCGTACCCGACAGCTTGGCGATGTCGGCGCCCTGCTCCTCGGCGACCACCTCGTACAGCGCCAGCAGCCACATGGCCGTGGCGTTGATCGTCATCGAGGTGTTCATCTGCTCCAGCGGGATGTCCTGGAACAGCCGGCGCATGTCGCCGAGGTGCGAGACGGGGACCCCGACCCGGCCGACCTCGCCGCGGGCGAGGACGTGGTCCGGGTCGTAACCGGTCTGCGTCGGCAGGTCGAAGGCGACCGACAGGCCCGTCTGGCCCTTGGCGAGGTTGCGCCGGTAGAGCGCGTTGGACGCCTCGGCGGTGGAGTGCCCTGCGTAGGTCCGCATCAGCCACGGACGATCCTTGTGACGTTCGGTCATGTTGGTCCGTACTCTCGGGGTCCGTCCGTCCGGATCAGACGTTCCGGAACCGGTTGATGGCGTCGATGTGCCGGGCGCGCTTCTCGTGGTCGCGCACACCCATGCCCTCCTCGGGCGCCAGCGCGAGCACGCCGACCTTGCCCTGGTGGAGGTTGCGGTGCACGTCGTACGCCGCCTGCCCGGTCTCCTCCAGCGGGTACGTCTTGGACAGCGTCGGGTGGATCTTGCCCTTGGCGATCAGGCGGTTGGCCTCCCACGCCTCGCGGTAGTTCGCGAAGTGCGAGCCGACGATGCGCTTCAGCGACATCCACAGATAGCGGTTGTCGTACTCGTGGGTGTAGCCGGAGGTGGAGGCGCAGGTGACGATCGTGCCGCCCTTGCGCGTGACGTAGACGCTCGCGCCGAACGTCTCGCGCCCCGGGTGCTCGAAGACGATGTCCACATCTTCCCCGCCGGTCAGCTCACGGATGCGCTTGCCGAACCGCTTCCACTCACGCTGGTCCTGGTGGTGTTCGTCCTTCCAGAACTTGTACCCCTCGGCGTTGCGGTCGATGATCGCCTCGGCGCCCATCTTCCGGCAGATCTCCGCCTTCTGGTCGCTGGAGACCACACAGATCGGGTTGGCGCCGCCGGCCAGCGCGAACTGCGTGGCGTAGGAGCCGAGTCCGCCGCTGGCGCCCCAGATCAGGACGTTGTCGCCCTGCTTCATCCCGGCGCCGTTGCGGGAGACCAGCTGGCGGTACGCGGTGGAGTTGACCAGTCCGGGCGCCGCCGCCTCCTCCCAGCTCAGGTGGTCCGGCTTGGGCATCAGCTGGTTGGACTTGACCAGCGCGATCTCGGCGAGACCGCCGAAGTTGGTCTCGAAGCCCCAGATGCGCTGCTCGGGGTCGAGCATCGTGTCGTTGTGCCCGTCGGCGGACTCCAGCTCGACGGACAGGCAGTGCGCGACGACCTCGTCGCCGGGCTTCCAGGAGTTCACTCCGGGGCCGGTGCGCAGCACGACGCCCGCCAGGTCGGAGCCGATGACGTGGTACGGGAGGTCGTGGCGCTTGGTGAGCGGCGACAGCTTGCCGTACCGCTCCAGGAAGGAGAACGTGGACACCGGCTCGAAGATCGAGGTCCAGACGCTGTTGTAGTTGACCGAGGAGGCCATCACGGCCACCAGGGCCTCACCGGGGCCCAGTTCGGGCACCGGCACCTCCTCGATGTGCAGCGACTTGCGGGGGTCCTTCTCCTTGGTGGTGAGGCCGTCGAACATGTCGGCCTCGTCCTTGTGCACGGTCACCGCGCGGTAGGAGTCGGGCAGGGGCAGAGCGGCGAAGTCTTCGCGGGTGCTCTCTGGCGCGAGGATCGCGTCAAGTATCTGGTTCACGGTGTGCCTCCGGCGAAGCCTGTCGAGGGAAACGGCTTGAGGGAACGTCGGGGGTGGTGCAGAGGCGCCGTCGGTTCGGCTGAGGGGTGTTCCGGCAGCGCTGGTGAGCGCGGTGAGAGTGCCTGTGACGCAGGCGTCCGGGCGGGCAGGCACGAGTGGCTTGCTGGGACAGCCGGCGTGCGATGGTTTCCCGCCTGCCGGCCGCCCGGACAACATCAAGGTATGACACCGCGTGCCAGTCGACAAGACACTGAGTGCCAACAATTTCTCTCAGATGTCACCTGAGGGGCACGCATGAGCGGTCTGGTATTAACCGGTAAAGGGTGAAATTTCATCTCTTAAAGGACGCGCGACGGGCACACGACGTACGCATATGGGGCGTCACGACAACACAGCCCCGGCACTGGGGTGGGTGGTACTCGCCACCCCGGTGCCAGGGCGTAAGAACCCGTCTTCGAACCTCTGTTGATCTCTCGCGCGCGCCACGAGGGAGGGTCTCGTACTCACAGGGCTCTTCGTGCGCAGACACTCATTACTGCCGCCGTAGCGATCGTCGCCACCCTGCTGGGTTCAGTCGTCAGCGGCCGGTTCCAGGAGCGCGCTGCGGAACGCGCGGTGCGCGCCACCCACGATGCGACCCTCCGCCGCGAACAGCTCAGGGCGGTCACGGATCTGGCTTGTACGGTCAGCACCCACCGCACGGCGATCTGGAAGCGGGGGGACGCCGTCCTCCAGCGTGCCGGCGACGAGCGGATCGATGAACTGCGCACCAGGGGACATGACACTCGCGCCCTGGTCGCCCACCCGCTGACCGCGCTGCGTGTCCTCATCGAGGATCAGGGCGTGCGCGCCGCCGCAGACCGCATGATCGCGCTGACGTACGAGATGCACGGTGCGTGGTCCAGCAGGGACGGACTGACTTCGGCACGCTTGGCCGCGGTGGCCGCTCATGATGCTTTCGTGGACATCGCTGGCCGCTACGTTCGCAGCCCGGTATAGGCGACGCTGCCAGCGAAGGGCCAAACCAGCAGGGCAGCATGATCAAGGGTTCAGAGATGGGTTCTACGCATCTTCCTCAGGACCGCTGCTTGAGCGCCTTCTCGATCGTGCGCATGACCTCGTCCAGCGGTGCGTCCGTACGGGCCACCGTCACCAGCACCTCGCCCTGCTTCGCCGCCCGCGCCGGGGGCTCCTGCTGGTTCCCGGCCTGGCCGCGGCCCGCGCCGATGCCCGTGCCGAAGGTGGCGCGGACGATCCCGAAGGCGTGGTCCAGCTGCGCCTCCACGTCCCCCTCGGCGCCCGCCCGCAGCCAGCGCCGCAGCACGTGGTTGTGCGCGGTGACCACCGCGGAGGCGGCCACCTCGGCCAGCAGCGGGTCGTCGTCGCCCTCGTGGTGGGCGCCCTCGTCGAAGTGGCCGAGGAGGTAGCGGGTGAAGAGCCGTTCGTAGCGGGCCACCGAGGCGATCTCGGCCTCGCGCAGGGTGGGGACCTCGCGGGTCAGCCGGTAGCGCGCCACGGAGACGGCGGGGGACGCCGCGTACATCCGCATGACTTCCTTGATGCCCCGGCAGACCGTGTCGAGCGGGTTCTCGTGCGGTGGCGCGGCGTCCAGGACGGCCTCGGCCCGTACGAGGGTGTCGTCGTGGTCCGGGAAGATCGCTTCTTCCTTGGAGCGGAAGTGGCGGAAGAACGTGCGCCGGGCGACGCCGGCCGCGGCCGCGATCTCATCGACCGTCGTCGCCTCGTACCCCTTGGCAGCGAACAGTTCCATCGCGGCGGCCGCCAGTTCGCGGCGCATCTTCAGGCGTTGGGCGGCGGCCCTTCGGGTGCCGGGAGTGGTGGCTTCGGGTCCGTCGGACGGCTGCGTACGGGCGGGCTGGGACATGTGGGGACGGTACTGCATATTCCCGCGGCCTGCGGCATCAGCCGCCGCACGGCCCCCGTCCCGCGGGCGCGGGCCGCCGGAGGGTTCCAGCAGCCCGCCCCATCCGCCGCCCGTCGGCCGGGCCGTCCGCCACGCGTCAGCGCCGGGCGTACTCACGGAAGCCGCGGCCGGTCTTGCGGCCCAGGCAGCCCGCGGCGACGAGGTGTTCCAGCAGCGGCGCCGGCGCCAGGCCCGGGTCGCGGAACTCGGCGTGCAGCACCTTCTCGATGGCCAGGGATACGTCCAGGCCCACCACGTCCAGCAGTTCGAACGGGCCCATCGGGTAGCCGCCGCCCAGCTTCATCGCGGCGTCGATGTCGTCCGGGGTCGCGTAGTGCTCCTGGACCATCTTGACCGCGTTGTTCAAGTACGGGAACAGGAGCGCGTTGACGATGAACCCGGCCCGGTCCCCGCAGTCCACCGGGTGCTTGCGGACCCGGGCGCACACCGCGCGCACGGTCGCGTGCACATCGTCCGCGGTCAGGACCGTCCGCACGACCTCCACGAGCTTCATGGCCGGCGCCGGGTTGAAGAAGTGCATCCCGACGACGTCCTGCGGGCGCGTGGTGGCACGCGCGCAGGCCACCACGGGCAGCGAGGAGGTCGTCGTGGCCAGCACGGCGCCCGGCTTGCACACCTTGTCCAGCGTGGCGAACAGCTGCTGCTTGATCTCCAGATCCTCGGCGACCGCCTCCACCGCCAGGTCCACGTCGGCGAAGGCGTCCAGCGACCCGGCCGTGGTGACCGCGGCGAGGGCGGTGTCGCGCGCCTCGGCGGTCAGCCGCCCCTTGGTGACGGAGCGGTCCAGGGACTTGGCGATACGCGCCTTGGCCGCCTCGGCCTTCTCCAGGCTGCGGGCCGCCAGCACCACCCGGAAACCGGCCTTCGCGAAGACCTCGGCGATCCCGCTCGCCATCGTCCCGGAACCGGCCACCCCGACGCTGCGCACCGTGCGTCCGGAGGCCAGGTCATGGGTCTCGGCGGGCGTCTGCCCGTCCGGCACGGCCACCGCGCTGCCCGGCGCCTCGTACGTGTAGAAGCCGCGGCCCGCCTTGCGGCCGGTCAGCCCCGCCTCGGCGAGCTGGCCCAGGATCGGGGCGGGGGCGTGCAGCCGGTCGCGGGACGCGGCGTACATGGCCTCCAGGACCGTACGGGCGGTGTCCACGCCGATCAGGTCGAGCAGCGCCAGCGGGCCCATGGGCAGGCCGCAGCCCAGCTTCATGGCGGCGTCGATGTCCTCGCGGGTCGCGTACCGGGACTCGTACATCGCGGCGGCCTGGTTCAGGTAGCCGAACAGCAGCCCGTCGGCGACGAAGCCGGGCCGGTCGCCGACCGCGATCGGGACCTTGCCCAGCTCGCGGGCCAGCTCGGTGACGGCCGTGACGGCGGCCGGCGCGGTCAGCACCGAGGAGACCACCTCGACCAGCTTCATGGCCGGCGCCGGGTTGAAGAAGTGCAGGCCCAGGACGCGTTCGGGGCGTGCGGAGTCGGCGGCCAGCCGGGTCACGGACAGCGCGTTGGTGCCGGTGGCGAGGATGGTGTCGGGCCGGACGATGCCGTCCAGCGCGGTGAGCACCTGCCGCTTGAGCTCGTACTCCTCCGGCACGACCTCGATGACGAGATCCGCCTCGGCGGCGGCCTGCAGGTCGGCGAACGTACGGAAGCGGGCCAGCACGTCCTGCCGCTCGCGCTCGGTGACGCGCTCCCGGCGCACGGCCCGTGCGGTGGACGCGTCCAGCGTGGCGGCGGCGCGGCGGGCGGCGGCGGCGTCGATGTCGATGCCGATCACCTCGCGGCCCGCGCGGGTGAGTATCTCGGCTATGCCGGTGCCCATCGTGCCGAGGCCGACGACGGCCACGGTGGCGAGGGCCTGGGGCGCACCGGCAGGCGAAGAGCCGGTGGAGGAGGTGGAGACCTTGGGGACAGTGGAGACATCGGTTGAGAGGTCAGGGGTGGACTTACGGTCCATCGCGAGACTCCAGAGAGTGGATCCCGTGCGGCGGAGTCCCCGTGCGGCCGGGGGCCCGTGTGCGCAGGCGGGAAGTGACGACTGAGGAGGGGCCGGGCACATGCGAAAACAATCATGTACGGGGCGGGTGTTCCGGCGAAAGGCCCTGTCCCGGGGCCGCGCCGTGAGCGTCGTGCTGAAACGCCGAACCGACTGCATGCTGTGGCGGCTGCGTCACCAGGCCGCCCGGGCAGGGGTGCTGCCCGTACTCAGCAGATTAACTCGCCGGTAACCAGGAGCGCCAGGGGTGGCGCGGGGATTTAGGCTGTGGCCCGGGCCACGTCGGACGTATCGTGAGAAATCCGCCGGAGGGGAGTGGCAAATGGAAGACGCATTCCACGAGTTGACGGACCGGGTGCGTGCCGAACTCCGTTCCCCGCAGGATCTCGTCGCCTACGAGCGGCTCCTCGGGCTGGCACGCAAGAACACCCCGGCAGGGCGCGAGGAACTGGCCCAGGTGCTCACCGCCGTCGAACGCCCCCTGTGGGCACGCGAGATCGCGGCATTCATCCTGGGAACCGCGGGCGACCGCCGCGCCTTCGAAACCCTCGTCCTGCTCCTGAACTACCGCGACCCGGTGCGCTGCGCCACCGCCGCCCACGCCCTCGGCCGCCTCGGCGACCCACGCACCGCTCGCGCCGCCGCCGCACTCGCCACCAACCCGCTGCGCACGGCCTACGCCCTGCACCCGGTCCGCCTGCTCGCCGAACTGCGCGCCCCCGAATCCGTACCCGCCCTGATCGCCACCCTGGAACGCCTGCTCACCCCGCACACCCCGTACTGGCGGGTCGCACTCGCCTGCGTGGAGGGCCTGGGCGCCCTCGGCGACCGCCGCGCCGTCCCCGCCCTCACCAAGGCCCGCGACCACCCCCGCCTGGCCGCCGCCGCGGCCGCCTCCCTGGCCCGCCTGGGCGTCCAGGAGGGGCCGGGGGAGGGGGCGGGGGCATGAGAGGGGACGGGGAGCCCGGGGCCGGGATCAGCCGACGGTGATGTCGTGGGTATAGCGCTGCGACTCGGGTATGTTCGGTGTCCCGTATGGCCCGGGGACGGGCGGGCCGGGACTGCTTGCCCGAAGGGCGAGGCCGCCGCGGCCGCCGTGTCGGCGGAACCGGCCATGACGGAGGGGCGGCCCGTGGGCCGGGTGGTCGGAAACCTGCGCTTCAGGGGCGCGGGGGTCCGGAAGGGCCGTCCGCGCCGTCCGGGCCCGCCCCCGGTCGTCAGGAGACGGCGCCGGTAGCGCACCTCGGGTACGGCAACACCCGCGACCTCGTACGTCTCCTCGGCACCGTCGGCCCGGAAACCGGCCCGCTCGTAGAAGCGCCGGGCGCGCGTGTTGCCCTTGAGCACCCACAGGCTCTCAGTCCGTCCAGGTGCGCCTGCGGCATCAGCCCCGCGTAGGCGGCCTGCCAGCCGCGCACCCGGATGGCCGCCACCGCGTCGATGTCGTCCTGCGTCATGTCCCGTATTTGTAAGCGCTCCACCATGAGCGCGGCGCCAAGCGCTTGACGCTGCCACTGGCGACAGCGTGTCGGACCGCTGCGTATGAGGGCGGAAGGTGCGCGGGTGGCAGCCGTCGGGCGCTGTCCCGGGCCGCCGGCCGAAGCTGCTCCCGGGGCGGCCCGCCCGGTCTTCACAGCAGTGCCAGCTGGGTGTGCCCGGGTGGGGCCGCGGTTCCCGGGGCGGGGCCGGCCGCCGGTGCGGTGATGCGGCGGGACTCCCCGGCCCGGGCCGGGCCGATGCCGTGTTCGGTGGCCAGCTCGTGCACCTGGCGCGTGATCCGGCGCTGGTACCACTTGGGGGCGTACGCGCCGTCGGCGTACATCCGCTCGTAGCGGCGGACCAGCTGCGGGTGGTGCCGCGCCAGCCACGCCATGAACCACTCGCGGGCGCCGGGCCGCAGATGCAGGACGAGCGGGGTCACGGAGGTGGCGCCGGCGGCCGCGACGGCGCGGACGGTCGCGCGCAGTTGTTCGGGGGAGTCGCCGAGGAAGGGGACCACCGGGGCCATCAGCACTCCGGCCGGGATGCCGTGCCGCGCCAGGGTGCGGACCACGTCCAGGCGGCGTTCCGGTGCGGGGGTGCCGGGTTCGACGGTGCGCCACAGTTCGCGGTCGACGAAGCCGACCGAGACGGAGACGCCGACGTCCGTGACCGCGGCGGCCTGTCGCAGCAGGTCCAGGTCGCGCAGGATCAGGGTGCCCTTGGTGAGGAGGGAGAACGGGTTGGCGTGGTCGCGCAGGGCCGCGATGATGCCGGGCATGAGCCGGTAGCGGCCTTCGGCGCGCTGGTAGCAGTCGACGTTCGTGCCCATGGCTATGTGCTCGCCGCGCCAGCGCGGCGCGGCCAGTTCGCGCCGCAGGAGGTCGGGGGCGTTGACCTTGACCACGATCTGGGAGTCGAAGCCCAGTCCGGTGTCGAGGTCGAGGTAGCTGTGGGTCTTGCGGGCGAAGCAGTACACGCAGGCGTGCGAGCAGCCGCGGTACGGGTTCACCGTCCGGTCGAACGGCATCCGGGACGCGCCGGGCACCTGGTTGATGATCGACCGGGCGCGTACCTCGTGGAAGGTGATCCCGCGGAATTCGGGGGTGTCGACCGTACGGCTGACGACGTCCGTGCCGAAGAGCGCGGCGGACCGCTCGCCCAGATTCTCCCAGCGCATCGCGCTTCCTCCTGAGTCCCTCGGTCCCCCCGGGTGGTGTTTCTGTGGCTGCCTGTTCGGATAATAGAACAACTGTTCCCACCGTGTCTGTCAAACCGCCTTCCGGCGCGCCGCCGGGCCGGCGGCCGTGGTCCAGGCCGGGGCAGCCACGGAGCCGGGCCGCGCCTAAGGTGGTGCTCCTGCGGCACGGCGCGGCGCCGGTACGGCCCGCGGGGCCGCGGGAACAGCAGACGAGCACCGGAGGAAGAGACACATGGGCCAGGTCGAGGCCACCACGCAGCGCGAGATCGCGGCGGACCCGGAGGACGTGTTCGACGCGCTCGCGGACTACAGCGGTACGCGTCGGAAGCTGCTGCCCGAGCACTTCAGCGAGTACGAGGTGCGCGAGGGCGGCGACGGCAAGGGCACCCTCGTCCACTGGAAGCTCCAGGCCACCAGCAAGCGGGTGCGCGACTGCCTGCTGGAGGTCGACGAGCCGACCGACGGGCAGCTGGTGGAGAAGGACCGCAACTCCTCCATGGTGACGACCTGGGTGGTCACCCCGGCGGGCGAGGGCCGCGCCAACGTCGTCGTCACCACGACCTGGCAGGGCGCGGGCGGCATCGGCGGGTTCTTCGAGCGGACCTTCGCGCCCAAGGGGCTGGGCCGCATCTACGACGAGCTGCTCGCCAACCTCGCCAAGGAGACGGAGCAGAAGTAACCCGGTGGAACGGCGGTGCCGCGGCCCCGGGGAGGGGCGCGGCACGCTCACCGGTTCGGGTGGTTTCCGTCGGCCCGCCGCCCGTGCCGGAACGTACCGCCACCTCCGGGAAACGCCTGATGGGCGCCCGACGGGCGCCCGCGGCACCGCAGTTGGCCCCTCGCGCCGCCCCTCCACCGCCTCCCGCCGCGCTTGAACGCCGTCGTCGCCCGATGCGAGAAAGGGGCGGCGGCGCAGGCGTGACGAGGGGAGCATTACGTGGGCGGTACCACCCTGACCGAACAGGGGCGGTGGACGGCGGCACCGGACGTCCGTCCGGTCCGGGCGGACGATGGCGGGCCCCCGGGCCCCCGTGCGGCTCCGGCCCTCCTCCTCGGCCTGCTGACGGCCCTGCCGGCCGGGGCCCTCGGCGCGACGGCCGCCGTCACCGCGCTGCCGCGGATCGCCGACGACCTGCGCGGCCCGGACACGGTGTCCTGGGTGGTGACCGCGTACCTGTTCGCCGCCGCGGCCGCGCTGCCCCTGCACGGCAAACTCGGTGACGCCTTCGGCCGCAAGGCCGCCCTGGTCCTCGGCGCTCTCCTGTTCACCGCGGGCTCGGTGCTGGCCGGCCGGTCGCACTCCCTGGGCGAGCTGACCGCCTTCCGCGCCCTCCAGGGCGCCGGCGCCGGAGGGCTGCTGATCGGTGTCCAGGCGGTCGTCGCGGGCCTCGTGCCGCCGGGGTTGCGCAGCCGGGTCATGATGGCGGCGGGTGCCATCTGCGGACTCGCCTGCGCGGCCGGGCCGTTGTTCGGCGGCTACCTCACCGGCCACGCCTCCTGGCGCTGGTGCTTCTTCTCCGGTGTGCCGTTCGGCGTCCTGGCGCTGCTCGTGACCGCTTTCCTGCCGAGGCTGCCCAGGCCCGCCGTACGGACCCGACCGGACCCGGCGGGCGCCCTGTTGCTCGCCGTCTGCGCCACCTGCTGCGTGCTGCTCGTCAGTTGGGGCGGTACGGAGTACGCCTGGACCTCACGGGTCGTCATCGGGCTCGGGCTGGGCGCGCTCGGCACCGCCCTGATGTTCCTCGCCGTCGAGTACTTCGTCACCGTCCCACTGCTGCCGCTCCGCCGGTTCCGGGACACGGTGTTCGCCGTCCCGGGGCCGGTCGGCGTGGCCCTGGGCGTCGCCCTCTTCGGCGCCGCCGGGTATCTGCCGACCTTCCTGCCGGTGGCCGACGGCGCGTCACCGGCCCGGTCCGGCCTGCTGATGCTGCCGGCGACGGCCGGCCTCGCGCTCGGCGCGGTCCTCTGCGGCCACCTCGTCCACCGCACCGGCCGGCACCGCGTGTTCCCGGTCCTGGGCTGCGCGCTCGCGGGCGGGGCGGGGTGGCTGCTGTGCCGGGCGCCGCAGGACGCCGGGCAGCCCGTGCACAGCCTCGGGACGGGGGCGCTGGGCCTGGGCGTCGGCTGTGTGCTGCCGGTGCTCGTCCTGGCCGTACGCGACTCCGTGCGCCGCGCCGGGCCCGCCGGAGTCACCGGCACCCACACCACGCTCCGGCGGCTCGGCGGCTGTGTCGCCGCCGCCCTCTTCGTCACCTTCCTCGCCGACCGGCTCGCGGGACACCTCGTCCGCGGCGGGCCCGGGTCCGCCCGGCACGCCGCCGCGCCGGAAGCCCTCGTCCCGGGGCTCGTGGGCGTCATGCCCGCCGTACTGCGTGACAGTCAGGCCGCGGCCTACGCGCAGACCGTGCCGCGCGTCCTCCTCTACCTCCTGCCGGTGCTCCTCCTGGGCCTGCTGCTCGCCGTCTTCCTGAAAGAGAAACCCCTGGTGTCCCACGCCTCGCACTTCTCACCCGTCCCGGTCCCGCCGCCCACCGGGCAGTGGAACGCGGTGCCCGTCCCGCAGGCCCGTACCGAGGCGGCCGTGCCCGGCCCGCCGGAGCGGCCGGAACCGGACCGTACGCCGCCCGCGCAGGCCACCGACCCCGACCCGTTCGTGGCCGGTGTCCCGATGGGCGGCACGGTCCGGCACCGCGACGGCAGCGCGGTGCCGCGCGCCGCGCTCACACTCATCGGCACCGACGGCCGGCAGGTGGCGCGCGGCGCGACCGGCGAGGACGGCCGGTACGCGCTGAGCGCGCCGGGCGCCGGCGCGTACGTACTGATCGCCGCGGCCGGCGGGCACCGGCCGCAGGCGGTCGCGGTCACGGTCGGCGAGCGGCAGGTCGGCCTCGACCTGCTGCTCGGCGGCGCCGGACGGCTGGCGGGCGCGGTCACCACCGCCGACGGCACGCCGGTGCGCGACGCGGCGGTCACCCTCACGGACGTGCGCGGCGAGGTCGTCGCCACCGGCCGCAGCGGGCGCGAGGGCGGATACGTCCTGACGGAGCTGGTGGCCGGCGAGTACACGCTCGCCGTGAGTTCCCCCGCACATCGTCCCACCGCCCTGCCGGTCACCGTCGGGTCGGCCCGGGAGACCCGGCAGGACATCGAGCTGGCGGGCGGCGCGGTGCTGCGCGGCACCGTACGGTCCGGTGGCGGGCGCCCCGTCGAGGACGCCCGGGTCACGCTGCTGGACGCGGCCGGCAACGTGGTGGACTCCGCGACCACCGGCCCGGACGGGCTGTTCCGTTTCGTCGACCTGTCGGCGGGCGAGTACACCGTCGTCGCGGCGGGCTATCCGCCGGTGGCGACGGTCCTCCAGGTCACGGGCGGCGGCCGTACCGAGCGTGATCTGCAGCTCGGGTACGGGGACTGACCGTCCGCCCGTCCACTCGCCCGCCCGCCCGGCCGGTGCCGGTCCGTCGCGACCGGCACCGGCCTGCCCGGCCCGGGTACGCGGGCCGGAACACCGGACGCCCCGGATCAGGCGCGGCGCCACAGCGCCGGGACGGCCGGCGGCTCCCATCCGGCGCGCGCCGTGTGCGGCTGCAGGCACGCGTACGTGGCGCCGTCATAGGTCACCTGGTCACCCGCGCGGTAGTCGGTCCCGGCGGCCCACGTGCCGCTGGGCGGGTCGGTCGGCTTGCCGGTCGGCGTCGGGGTGGACCCGCCGCGCACCCGCAGGACGAAGTCGAACGACGCCTCCTTGGCCGGCCCGTTCTGCCGTACGTTCATCAGCAGCGCGGGGTTGAAGAGCGGGTCGGTGTTGTTGCGCGGCTCGCCGGGGAAGTAGAGCTGCGTGGTGAGGATCGGCTGGTTCGGGGCCTGCAGCTTCACGTGCAGGTGCCGGGTACGGCCCGGGTAGAGGCCCGGCACGATCGTGGTGAGCTTGAACGCGCCGCGCTGGTCGGTGAACTGGTGCCCGCGGAAACGGAAGCCCACGTTGTCGTACGCGCCGTTGGCGTCCGCCTGCCACCAGTCCAGCAGCACGTGGGACAGCGGCTGGCAGGTCAGCCCGAAGACGAAGCCGCTCACGGTGAGCCGGGTGCCCTGCGTGCCGGGCTGGATCAGCGAGTCGCGCAGCGGCGAGTTCGGCTTGAAGTACGGGCCTTCGATCTGCGGCGGGGTGGGGTCGTCGCCGTCGTCGCAGTACGGGGTGGGGATGAGCGGCCCTTCGGACGGCTTGGCGTCCCGGGCCAGGGCGGCACCGCCGAGCAGCAGCGGTAACGGCACGGCCGCGACGGCGGCCTTGAGCACGTTCTTACGGCTGATCCGTCTGCGCTGGCCACTGTCCTGCACGGGCTCCGTGCCGGCTGTGGGTTCGTCTTCCATCGCGTGCTCCTGTGGGCAGGGGGAAGGGCGGGCAGGCCCGGGCACGGGGGTGGCGGGAGCCGGGGCCGTCCTCGCCTCGGGGGCGGTCAGGGCGTCGCGATGCCACGGAGATCCGTCAGAAGCGCCCTGACGGCGACAGACGCTATTCGGGCCGCCGCGGCGCTGCGATGGACTCGGCACCGGGGTCATGGTGAATTCCTCCGGTGCCGCCCGCGGCACGGCGGAAGTCGCCGGGGCTCAGCCCCGTCTCCCGGCGGAAGAAGCGGCAGAAGTACGCCGGGTCGCCGAACCCCAACCGGCGGGCCACCTGGGCCACCGTCAGGCCGGAACCGGACAGCAGCCGCTTGGCCTCCACGGTCTGCGCGTGCCGGATCAGCCGGCCCGGGGTCCGGCCGGTGCCGCGCTTGACCAGTTCGGTCAGATGCCCTACGGAGACGCCCAGTTCATCGGCGTACGACCGCACGGGCCGGCCCGCCGAGCCCGGTTGCGCCAGCAGCCGGGTGAACTCCCGGGCCACCAGGGCGGACCGCCCCGACGCGAAGTCCGCGCGCCGGGACGCGTCGTCGCCGGCACCGTGCGCGCCGTCCGCCCCCGGGGCGCCCCGAGGGGCGGACATCCGCAGCGCGCGGGCGATCAGGATGTGCAGCTGCGCCTGGAGCACCGAGGTGAACGACGGGGCCCGCTCGCCGTACTCCCGCAGCATCTCGCCGACCAGACCGGCCAGCCGTGCCGCGTCCTCGGCACCCGGCCGCAGCCACGGACGCTCGCCCAGCTCCGTCAGCGCGTCCCGGTCGCCGGGGTGGGCCAGCAGGAAGTCGTCGGTGAACAGGATCACCCAGCCGCGCAGTCCGTGGACGCGGTCCCAGTAGTGCACCTGGCCCGGCGTGATGAAGCACAGGTGGGGCGGGCACAGCGGCCGGCGGTCCTCGTCGAGGACGTGGGTGCCGGTGCCGCCCGTCACGTACACGATCTCGTGGAAGGAGTGCCGGTGCGGGAACCCGGCACGGGAGAGGGGCCCGATGGTGTCGAACGAGCCGATGGCGAAGGGCAGCAGATGGGGCGCGGGCACGTCGAGGCGGTGCAGCGGTACGGGCCCTTCGGCCTGGGTGTTGGCGCCGCGCGGGGCGAAGACGTCCGGTGCGGGACCCGCCTGCCGCCCGGCCCGGGGGGCGGTGGTCCGGCGGGCTCGCGCGCTCACCTGTTCGGTCCGTCTGGGCACCTCCTCAC
The DNA here is from genome assembly GCF_055577005.1 of Streptomyces sp. NPDC033221. NCBI lineage: Bacteria > Bacillati > Actinomycetota > Actinomycetes > Kitasatosporales > Streptomycetaceae > Streptomyces > Streptomyces sp. NPDC033221. The sequence goes on from NZ_JBVIQN010000012.1 coordinate 80,934, forward strand.
CATACGGGCGGCCGCAAGGGCACGACCGGTACGGCCGGTTCCGGTCCGCGGCGGCCGGCCGCGCGCGGCCGGGGCGCGCGGTGCGGTGCGGGAAGGGGCGGCAGCGGCGCCCGGGACGACCGATCGGGTTGCGCCATGGTCGTTCGCGCGGGGCGCACCACCTATTCGGTGAATGCGGCCCGCGCTGTCACCGCAGGGTCGTACCGTGGTAGCGGTGGTGCAAGATCGGTGTACGAAGGAGCAACCGCCCATGGAGCGTGGCCCGTCGCACGGCGACGACAGGGTGGGCGCGGCGCCCCGGGTGCCGGCGGCGCGGAACACCGTGCCCGGGCGGATCCCGCTCGCCGTAGTGGTGGTGGACGGCAGCGGACTGGTCTCCCACTGGAGTACGGGCGCCCGCAAACTCTTCGGCCCCTCCCGCGAGGAAGCGGTGGGGACGCCCGCCGTCGATCTGATGCCGGTCTCCGGCGCGCTCGGCCCGGACGAGTGGCCGGAGCGGGACTGGGACGAGGAGCCGGCGGGCGGCCGGTGCGACGGGCCCGGCCTGGAGGCGTCGTTGGCCGGCCGGGCCGCGTACCCCACCGCGGGGCGCGCTCGGATGGCGGACGTGGAGCGCGGCCCGGTCGACCTCCTCTGGTGGGCGTATCCGCTGGTGGGCCCCGGCGCGGAGCGGCTGCTCGTCCTGGCGGCGGACGCCGGCCGACTGCACGGCCGCGACGGCGTGGACGGCGGGGACGCCGCGGAGCGCGAGCGTTTCGCCCCGGGTTTCGCGCTGCACACGGACTTCGAGGGGTCCGAGGTGCTGGCCGCCCAACTGCCCCAGATCCTGCCGAGCATGAGCCCCCAGGAGAGCGCCCGGATCGTCTCCCAGGTGCTGGAGCTGGGCTATCCGGTCCTGGAGATCAGCCAGCAGGAGCGCTTCCCGGTCACCCCGGACTGGGGCGTGCCGCGCCGGGTGGAGCGCCGGGCCCGGCTGCTGCGGGACACGAGCGGCGCACCGGACGCGCAGGCCGCCGCCGAGGCCGCGGCGGAGCTGGAGTCCGACCTCGAATACGCCGCGGTGCGCGAGCGGTTGGAGTTCCTGAACGAGGTCAGTGGCCGGATCGGGTCGTCCCTGGACCTCGCCCACACGATCCAGGAGGTCAGCGAGGCCGTCGTACCGCGCTTCACCGATGTCGCCGGCACGTACCTGCGCGAGCAGGTCATCGCGGGCGAGGGCTTCCCCGACGGCCCGCCGGACGCCACGACCATGTGGCACCGCGTCGCGGTGGAGCACAACGACGAGCCCGGCCGGTGGGACGATGTCGTGCCGGTCGGCGAGTCGATGCCCTTCCCGGTGCACACGCCGTTCTTCCAGTGCATGACCACCGGTGAGCCGGTGCTGATCCCGCGCATCAGCGAGGAGCTGGGCAACGCGATCGCCGCCCAGTTCGAGAAGCGTGACATCAGCCCGCTGATCAACCGGCGGTCGCTGCTGGTGGTGCCGCTCAAGGCGCGCAACGTGGTGCTGGGCTTCATGATCCTGCTGCGCCATCCGGAACGGATGGAGTTCAACGACATGGACCGGGTGACCGGCGCCGAACTGGCCGCCCGCGCCGGTCTCGTGCTGGACAACGCCCGCATGTACACGTACCAGGAGAACGTCGCCGAGACGCTCCAGGACAGCATGCTGCCGCACATCGCGCCGCGGATGGCCGGCTGTGACACGGCCACCCGCTACCTGCCGGGCACCCGCCTCGGCCGGGTCGGCGGCGACTGGTTCGACACCATCAAACTGCCCGGGTCGCGCACCGCCTTCGTCGTGGGCGACGTGATGGGCCACGGCCTGAACTCCGCCGCGATGATGGGCCAGCTGCGTACGGCGGTGCAGACCATGGCCGCCATCGACATGCACCCGGCCCAGCTGCTGCGCAGCCTGGACGACCTGGCGCAGCGGCTCGGTGACAACTACCTCGCCACCTGCCTGTACGCGGTCTACGACCCGATCGGCCAGCAGCTGGCGATCGCCAACGCCGGGCACATCCCGCCGGTCGTGGTGCGGGCCGTGGACGGCCGTAGCGAGCTGCTGGACCTGCCGACCGGCGCGCCCATCGGCGTCGGCGGTGTGCCGTTCGAGGCGGTCATGGTGCCCGTCGCGGCGGGCGACCGGCTGGTGCTGTGCACGGACGGCCTGGTCGAGGTGCGGGGCGAGGACATCGGGGTGGGCCTGGCGGCGCTCGCCGAGTCCGCCGCCCACCCGGCTGCGTCCATGGACGACGCCTGTGACGCCATCATCCGCGCGCTGAACGTGCGCGGCGGCCGCAAGGACGACGTGGCGCTGCTGATGGCACGGCTCAACGGCATCGCCCTGGAGGATGTCGCCGAATGGCGGCTGGCCATCGACGCGCGCGAGGCGGCCCGGGCCCGCCGGCTGGTCCGCGCGCAGCTCGCGAGCTGGGGTCTGCAGGCAGCTTCGGAGACCGCCGAGCTGCTGGTCAGCGAGGTCGTCACCAACGCCGTACGCCATGCGCACACCCAGCATGTGGTGCTGCGGCTGGTGCGCACGGACGCCCTGCTGTGCGAGGTGTCGGACGACGACCACGCCCTGCCGCAGATGCTGGGCGCGGCGGACGACGACGAGTTCGGGCGCGGGCTGCGGGTGGTCAGCAGACTCGCGCGGGAATGGGGTACGAGCCGGACGGCGACCGGCAAAACGGTGTGGTTCGAGCAGACCCTGCCCCGTACCGGAAGCACCTGGCCGCACAACGGGCGTACGCCGGGCTCGAACAGCGCATGAAAGAACGGTCAACAGTCTTGCGTGGTGCCCGCGTGCGGCAGTAGCAATTGGCCATGAGCGCTTCGAGCCACTATCTGCGGGCATGGGAAGGCTTCTGGCAGGACGCGCCGGCCGGTGCGGGCGAGGTCTTCTGGGACTCTGATCCGTCCCTGACCGCCGAGCTGCATCTGCCGCTCTTCGCGGACCACTTCGACGCGGCGCTGCCGGTCGTCGACCTGGGCTGCGGCAACGGCACCCAGACCCGTTTCCTGGCGGGACGCTATCCGCGCGCGGTCGGCGTGGACCTCTCGGCGGCGGCCGTCGCCCACGCCTGCGCGCAGGACCCGTCCGGGGTGGCCGAATACCGGTGCCTGGACGCCGCCGACCCGGTGGCGGTACGCGCCCTGCACGGCGAACTGGGCGACGCCAACGTGTATCTGCGCGGCGTCCTGCACCAGTGCGTCTCCGATGACCGGCCCCGGATCGTGGAGAACGCCGCGGCGCTGCTGGGCCGGCGCGGCCGGATCTTCGCCGTCGAACCGGCCGAGGCGTCCAGGGACGTCTTCGTCTCGCTGGCGCAGAGCCCCGAAGGCCCGCCCGGCAAGCTGCGGGCCGTCCTCGCGCACGGCATCGCACCCGGTGAGATGGCCGACTCGGTCGTCCCCGAACTGCTGGCCGCCTACGGTCTGCGGGTGCTGGCCACCGGCCGGCTGCCGCTGATGACGACCGAGTACCGCGCGGACGGCTCCCGGATCGAGATCCCCACGAACTGGCTGGTGGCCGGGGCGGCGGACTGACCGCGCGGAAACGATTCGCGGCGCTCGGTGAGCCCGGTGCGCCGGTGAGCCCGTGCCCGGAGGGCCGGCTGGCACCCGAGCATCGGCTTCCGGTACCGCGGCGCTTCCCCCGTACGGCGGAGGCGGCCCGGCCTGAAGTGCGATGCGGGACCTGAGCGGCGGGGGGCACGGTGGTGTCCGGCCGGGAGATCCGGCCACCGGTGGGGCTCCTTCCACCGGGTGACGTTCCCGGGAGGAACCATGCCGCGTGTCCGCCGCCCCTTCATCGCCGCCGTCGCGGCCCTCGCCGTCTGCGCCGGTCCTGCGCCGGCGCTCGGCGCGGTGGCGCCCGACGAGGCCGCCGCGGTGTCGCACAGGGCCGCAGCGGCTCCGGCCGGGACCGGGGCAGCCACGGCCGCCTCCCACACCGCCCGCCACACCGCCGATGGGCCGTCCCTCACCGGTGCGGGCAAGCTCCGGCGGCAGCCGGGTGACAACGCCTACCTCAGATTCGACGCGCACGGCTTCGCCGACAAGGCGAGCGGCATGTTCTTCGTCAGCCACCACGACGACAAGCAGTGGGGCGGATACTTCAAGGGCCGTATCGACTGCCTGCTGACCGGCGGCCCGGTCGCGGTGGCCACCGGCGTCGTCACCGAGTCGCACTTCACCGACGCGCCCGGCCGCCCCCATGTGGGCGATCTCAAGGGCAAGCGCTTCGGCTTCACCGTGCTGGACGACGGCAAGAAGGACCGCATCGGCTACAGCTGGGCCATGGACGGCATACCGCGGAACAGCGTCGGCAAGTGCCAGAGCAGCGCCCCCTTCGAAACCCTGGCGAAGGGCGATTTCCAGGTCCGGCACTGGCTGCCGCCGGTCCAGGGCGCCCGCGGATGAGCCCCGGGCCGGGTGCCGGGCCGGTACGGGGGTCCGGCCCGCACCCGGCCCGGCCGTACGGACGCACTTGTGCCGAGGCCGGGGGGCCGGCGGCCGCTGCTGGTTATGGTGGGAATCCTGCCCGGTGGCGCGCGCGGCGGCGCGGTCCGCCGGGCCGGTGCCGGAGCGGTCCGCTTCCTAGGTGTGACGGGACGGGTGCATGGTGAAAATCCTCATTTCCGCCGACATGGAAGGCGTCACCGGAGTGACGTGGCCGGACGACGTCCTGCCGGGCCACGCCCAGTGGCAGCGGTTCCGGCCGGTGTTCACCGGCGACGTCAACGCGGCGATCGCCGGGTTCTTCGACGGCGGCGCGGACGAGGTGCTGGTCAACGAGGCCCACTGGTCCATGCGCAATCTGCTGCTGGAGCAGCTCGACGAGCGCGCGCAGCTGCTCACCGGCAAGCACAAGGCGCTGAGCATGGTCGAGGGCGTCCAGTACGGCGACGTGGACGGCGTCGCCTTCGTCGGCTATCACGCGGGCGCCGGCACGGAAGGCGTGCTGGCCCACACCTATCTCGCCAACTCCCTGACCGGCGTGTGGGTGAACGGCACGCGGGCCAGCGAGGGGTATCTCAACTCCCTGGTGGTGGCCGAATACGGTGTGCCCGTGGTGCTGGTGACCGGCGACGACCGGACCTGCGAGGACGCCGTCGGGTATGCGCCCGGCGCGCGCGCCGTGGCCGTCAAGGACTATGTCTCGCGGTACGCGGCCGTGTGCCGGCCGCCGGCCCGTACGGCGGCGGACATCAGGGCCGCCGCCCGCGAGGCGGCGGCCCTCGCGGTGCGCACCGAGCCGGTCCGCGGCGGCCCGTTCACCGTCGAGATCGAGTACGACGCCGAGCACCTGGTGGGCACGGCGACCTGCGTACCCGGGGTCGAGCGCACCGGGGAGCGGCGCACCGCGTACACCAGCGAGACCATGTACGAAGCGATCCGCTGCTTCAAGACGGTCACCGCCGTCGTGTCGTCGGCGGTGGAGGAGCAATATGGCTGACAGCGCCGACGACACGGCGGACCGCCCCGGCGACATGGTGGACGGACAGGCCCTCGACGAGGTCGTGCGGTTCACCTCCGACCTGATCCGTATCGACACCACCAACCGCGGCGGCGGCGACTGCCGGGAGCGCCCCGCCGCCGAGTACGTGGCGGAACGGCTCGCCGAGGCCGGGCTGGAGCCGGTGCTGCTGGAGCGCACACCGGGCCGTACGAACGTGGTCGCGCGGGTCGAGGGCACCGACCCCGGCGCGGCGGCCCTGCTGGTGCACGGCCACCTGGACGTGGTGCCCGCCGAGCCTGTCGACTGGAGCCGGCACCCGTTCTCCGGCGAGGTCGAGGACGGCGTCGTGTGGGGCCGGGGCGCCGTGGACATGAAGAACATGGACGCGATGGTGCTCGCGGTCGTCCGGCAGTGGGCGCGCACCGGCGTCCGGCCGCGGCGCGACCTGGTGCTGGCGTTCACCGCCGACGAGGAGGCCAGCGCCATCGACGGCTCGGGCTTCCTCGCCGACCACCACCCCGGCCTGTTCGAGGGCTGTACGGAGGGCGTCAGCGAGTCCGGGGCCTTCACCTTCCACGCGGGCGGCGGGATGCGGCTGTATCCGGTCGCGGCGGGGGAGCGGGGTACGGCCTGGCTGAAACTGACCGCCGAGGGCAAGGCCGGGCACGGCTCCAAGGTCAACCGCGCCAATGCGGTCAGCCGGCTCGCGGCGGCCGTGGCCCGCATCGGCGAGCACCGCTGGCCGGTACGCCTGACCGACACCGTGCGCGCGGCGCTCACCGAACTGGCCGCCCTGCACGGCATCGAGGCCCGCCTGGACGCCCCCGACTTCGACGTGGACACGCTGCTCAGCAAGCTCGGCCCGTCGGCCGCGCTGGTCGAGCCGACGGTCCGCAACAGCGCCAACCCGACGATGCTGGAGGCCGGCTACAAGGTCAACGTCATCCCGGGCAACGCCGTCGGGTACGTGGACGGCCGGGTGGTGCCCGGCGGCGAGGCGGAGTTCCGCACCACCATGGACCGGCTCACCGGGCCCGAGGTGTCCTGGGCGTACGACCACGGCGAGGTGGCCCTCCAGGCACCGGTGGACTCGCCGACGTACGCCGCGATGCGGGCCGCCATCGAGCGCTTCGACCCGGCCGGGCACGTCGTGCCGTACTGCATGTCGGGCGGTACGGACGCCAAGCAGTTCTCCCGGCTGGGCATCGCCGGGTACGGCTTCTCGCCGCTCAAACTGCCCGAAGGTTTCGATTACCAGGCGCTGTTCCACGGGGTCGACGAGCGTGTCCCGGTGGAGGCGCTGCACTTCGGCGTGCGGGTCCTGGACCACTTCCTGCGGGCGACGACGGGGCCGCCGCGGTCCGGATGAGCGCCTGAAGGAACGTTGGAGCCGCCGGACCCGGCCCCGGGACAGGGCCGCCGCGCTGCCCGTCCGATCCCGCCCTGACCGGTCGTTATCGGCCAGGACCGGACCCTCGTGGAAAAACGTACGGGTTGATGCCCGGACCGGCGTACGAGAGGCTTGGCGGCTCCAACGTCTGAGGAGGAACGCCGCCATGGTGACCACGGCCCCCTACGGAGCCTGGCCGTCCCCGATCGACGCCCGGCTGGTCGCCGAGCACGACGGCCGCCCCGAATTCGTCGGCGTGGTGGGGGACGAGGTGTGGTGGACGGAAGCCCGCCCGGCGGAGGGCGGGCGGCGCGCACTCGTACGCAGGGGGCCCGACGGCACGGAACGGACCCTGCTGCCGGCGCCCTGGAACGTCCGCAGCCGCGTCATGGAATACGGCGGCCAGCCCTGGGCCGGCGCGGTGGACGCGGACGGCCACTCCACCGCGGTGTTCTGCGACTTCGCCGACCAGCGGCTGTACGCGTACGCACCGGACGGCGATGCCGACCCCCGCCCGCTCACCCCGGTCTCGGCCGTCGGCGGCGGGCTGCGCTGGGCCGACCCCGTCCTGCGCCTCGACCGCGGCGAGGTGTGGTGCGTCCTGGAAGAGTTCACCGGTCCCCGGCCGACCGACGTGCGCCGGGTGATCGCCGCGGTGCCGCTGGACGGCTCGGCCGCCGACGACCGCACGGCCGTACGCGAACTGACCGACGACCGGCACCGCTTCGTCACCGGCCCGCGGATCTCCCCGGACGGGCGGCGGGCCGCGTGGATCGCCTGGGACCACCCGCGGATGCCGTGGGACGGCACGGTCGTGCTGCTCGCCGACATCACCGACGACGGAGCGTTCACCGGCGTACGGACGTTCGCCGGCGGCACCGAGGAGTCCGTACCGCAGATCGAGTGGGACGCGGACGGCACGCTGCTCTACGTCTCCGACGCCGACGGCTGGTGGGAACTGCGCCGCGCCGACCCGGACGCGGCCGGGGCCCCGGGCAGCCGCCTGTGCCGGCCCCGGCAGGAGGAGTTCGGCGGCCCGCTGTGGCAGCTCGGGGTGCGCTGGTTCCTGCCGCTGGACGGCGGGATGATCGCGGTGGTGCACGGCCGCGGCGCCATGACGCTCGGCATCCTCGACCCGGTCAGCGGCGAACTGGTGGACGCCGCGGGGCCGTGGACGGAATGGAGATCCACGCTGGCCGTGCACGGCAGCCGGGTGGTCGGCGTTGCCGCCAGCCCGCGCAGCGCGCACGAGATCGTGGAACTGGACACCTGTACGGGCCGGGCCCGGGTGATCGCGGCCCGGCACACCGACGCGGTGGACCCTGTGTACTACCCCGAGCCGCAGATCCGTACCTTCACCGGCCCCGACGGCCGCGACATCCACGCCCACATCTACCCGCCGCACAGCCCCGGCCACCGCGCCCCCGACGGTGAACTGCCGCCCTACGTCGTCTGGGCACACGGCGGCCCCACCGGCCGCACCCCGCTCGTACTGGACCTGGAGATCGCCTACTTCACCTCCCGCGGCATCGGTGTCGCCGAGGTCAACTACGGCGGCTCCACGGGCTACGGACGCGCCTACCGCGAGCGGCTGCGCGAGCAGTGGGGCGTGGTGGACGTCGAGGACTGTGCCGCCGTCGCCCAGGCGCTGGCCGACGAGGGCACCGCCGACCGGCACCGGCTGGCGGTCCGCGGCGGCAGCGCGGGCGGCTGGACCGCCGCGGCCTCGCTCGTGACGACCGGTGTGTACGCCTGCGCGTCGATCAGCTACCCGGTCCTCGACCTGCTGGGCTGGGTCGAGGACGGTACCCACGACTTCGAGTCGCGGTACCTGGAGAGCCTGATCGGCCCGTACGCCGAGGTGCCGGACCGCTACCGCGACCGCTCCCCGCTGCGGCACGCCGACCGGATCACCGCACCCTTCCTGCTCCTCCAGGGCCTCGACGACGCCGTCTGCCCGCCCGATCAGTGCGAGCCCTTCCTCGCGGAGGCCGGCCGGCACGGCATCGCCCATGCGTATCTGGCCTTCGAGGGCGAGGGGCACGGCTTCCGCCGCGCGGACACCATCGTCCGTGCCGTGGAGGCGGAACTGTCACTGTATGTCCAGGTGTTCGGTATAGACCGTACGGATGTTCCCGTTCTCGAACTGACGAAGTGACGGCCGGTCACGCCCGCCACGGCCGCTGAGGAGCTCTTCGCGGCACGGCGGTAACCACCCGGACGAGCGACCCGGCCCCGTGAGGCGGCTCAGGTGCCGGTCTCGTACGGGTGGTCCGCCGGAGCCCCGCCCAGGTGTTCGTGCAGCCCATCGGGTGGTGCGGGCGGAGCCTTTCGGATGGACCCGGCGTGGCCGGGAGACAATCCCGGTGTGAGCGTTGACACCTCTGTTAGAGCCTGTGTCACGACATGAGCCGGCCGTTACCGACCGCTTGGTGCGGCATGCCTTTGTGGAGGTCTGCGTGCCCAGCGTGTCCCAAGCCCTGCCCGGTGCCGCGGCCCGGCCCGTCCGGCGCGTGGCGCGTACGCGCCACGTCCGGCTGCCGGTCTCTGCGTCGGTGTGCCTGGCGGCGTGCGCGGCGCTCATCGGGCCGGTGACCGCCGCCGGGGCGGCCGGGGCGGCGGGGCCCCGGCATCCCGGGTACGCCGTCACCGCACTGAAGCTCCCGGTACGGGCCGGCGGCCGGGACTGCACGCTGGACGCCGACCTGTACCGCCCCAAGGGCGTGGACGCCGCGCACCCCGCGCCCGCCGTGCTGACCACCAACGGCTTCGGCGGCAGCAAGTCGGACGGCTCCACCGACGCCATCGCCCGCGCCTTCGCCGCCCGCGGCTACGTCGCCCTGGCCTACTCCGGCCTCGGCTTCGGCCGCACCGGCTGTCCGATCTCCCTCGACGACCCGAACATCGACGGACGGGCGGCGAGCCAGATCCTGGACTTCCTCGCCGGCACGCGGGCGGCACGGGACGGGACGCGGGTCGACTTCGTCACCAGGGACGCCCCGCAGGACCCGCGGGTGGGCATGTTCGGCGGCTCGTACGGTGGCGCGATCCAGCTGGCCACCGCCTCCGTCGACGAGCGGCTGGACGCGCTGGTCCCGCTCATCACCTGGCACGACCTCGGGTATTCCCTTGCCCCCAACAACGCCGACCGCACCTCCGGAGTGGCGGGCCCGGGGCCGGGCGCGTACAAGTACCAGTGGACCAACGGCTTCTACCTCATCGGGGAGGCCCAGGGCCTGCTCCGGCCGCGCCTGGACCGGTCGCGGGCCGGTGGCGAGGGCTGTGTGCACTTCGTCGCGCGGGCGTGCGCGACCAAGAAACGCCTGAACTCCGGCCGCTACCCGGCCGCCCCCACGGACGCCGTCCTCGGCTACGCGCGCAGCGTTTCCCCGGCCTCCTACCTCGCCACCGTCCGCACGCCGACCCTGCTCGTCCAGGGGCAGGCGGACACCCTGTTCAACCTCAACGAGGCCGCCGCGACGTTCGAGACCCTGCGGGCCCAGGGCACCGACACCGCGATGATCTGGCAGTCCTGGGGTCACAGCGGCGGTATGACCGACCCGGCGGACGGCGAACTCGACCTGGCGAAAGGGAACTTCGAGAGCAGTTACGTCGGACGGCGCGTCCTCGCGTGGTTCGGCCGCTACCTCCGCCACGCGTGGGACACCGACACCGGCCCGGCCTTCGCGTACTACCGGGACTGGGTACACACCGGACCCGCGTACGGCACCTCGGAATTCTTCCCCGGCGGCCTCCCGCACCGGCTGTACCTGTCCGGTGACGGCCGACTCGTGGCCGGCCGATCCGCCGTCGTCCCCGGCAGCCGCTCGTACCGCAACCGGCGGCTCTCCTCCAGTCATTCGGAGAGCTCGCTTGCCGAACTGCTGAAGCTGCCGGACCGCACGCCGTACGACACCCCGGGCACCTACCTGGACTGGACCTCCGACCCGGTACGGGGAGAGCCCGTGGACGTGGTCGGGGCGCCCCGGGCCACCCTCCGGGTCCGTTCCCCGGAGGCCGAGCGGGTGCAGCGCTCCGGTGACGCGGCCGACCGGCTCGTGCTGTTCGTCAAGCTCTACGACATCGCGCCGAACGGCGGCCGCACCCTCGTCCACCGCCAGGTGGCGCCGGTCCGGGTACCCGACGTGACCAGGGAGTTCACCGTCGACCTGCCCGCCATCGTGCACCGCTTCGAACGGGGGCACCGGCTGCGGTTCGTGATGGCCGCCAGTGACACCGCGTACTTCGGCAACCGCGGGGTCAAGCCGGTGACGGTGGACAGCTCCCGCGAGCACACCGGCACGCTCGAACTGCCGGTGGTGTCCGAGCAGCCGGCCGGGCCGTCCGGGACGGCCGAGCCGGACAGGGCGGGCGAACCGGACGGAGCGGCCGAGCCGGACGGTTAGCGGAGGGGCACGGTACCCCGGGCCCGGCGGAACCGGAGCGCCGCCGGGCCCGGCCGGTCAGTCCTCGTGGACCGTGATGGCCTGGACCGGGCAGGCGCGGGCGGCTTCCCGTACCAGCGGGTCGCCCCCGCCGTCCGCGCGGCCCGGCAGCAGGGCGCTCAACCCGTCGTCGTCCTGGGTGAACACTCCCGGTGCGGTCAGCGCGCACTGACCGGAGCCGATGCACACGGACGTATCGATGTTGATCTTCATGGTGGATCTCTTCCGTTCGTCGGCGGATGCGCGGGACACGGCGGGCCGCCCGCTCACCAGGTGACGGGCAGTTCGACCAGACCCTGGAGAGTGTGGCCGGGTTTGACGGGGACCTCGGCGGCGGGCACCGCCAGCCGCAGGCCGGGGAAGCGGCCGAGGAGCGCACCAAAGGCGATCTCCATCTCCGCGCGGGCCAGGTTCTGGCCGAGGCACTGGTGGACGCCGAAACCGAAGGCGACGTGGTGCCGGGCGGAGCGCTCCCAGTCCAGGGTGTCCGGTGAGGCGTAGGCCGCGCCGTCCCGGTTGACGACCGAGGTGGAGAAGATGACCCCGTCGTCCGCCCGGATCGTCTCGCCGCCGACCTCGATGTCCTCGGTCGCCACCCGCACCATGCCGTCGGCGATCGACAGGAACCGCAGCAGTTCCTCCACCGCGTCCGGGATCAGCGACGCGTCGGCGCGCAGCGCGGCGCACTGCTCCGGGTGTTCCAGCAGCGTGAAGGTGCCCAGCGACAGCATGTTGGAGGTGGTCTCGTGGCCGGCCACCAGCAGGAGCATGGCCATCCGCACCAGCTCCCGGCGGTCCATCTCGCCGGTGTCCAGCCGCTCGGCGATCAGCTCGTCCAGCAGGCCGTCGCCCGGCTTCTCCTGCTTACGGGCCACCAGCTCGCTGAAGTAGTCCTCCAGCCGGTCGCGGGCCACGGTGACTTCCTGCGGGTCGGTGCTCTGCAGGACGGTGCGGGACAGGTCTTCGAAGAGCTCGTGGTCCGCGTACGGGACGCCGAGGAGGGAGCAGATCACCATGGACGGCACGGGCAGCGCGAAGGCGGACACCAGCTCGGCGGGCGGGCCCTGCCGTTCCATGGCGTCCAGCAGCCGGTCCACGGTCTCCTGGATACGGGGGCGCAGCGCGGCGATGCGCTTGAGGCCGAAGCTCGGTATCAGCATCCGGCGCTGGGTGTTGTGTTCGGGGTCGTCGACCCCCAGCAGCGGGATCCGCACATGGCGCAGCGTCTCGAAGCGCGGGGCGGGGGAGGGGAACGCCGGGTTCTGCCGGTCGGCGGACAGCCGCGGGTCGGTGAGCAGCGCCCGGGCCTCGGCGTGGCCGGTCACCACCCAGGAGGTGCGGCCGTTGTAGAGCGTTACGCGGGACAGCGGGCGGGTGTCGCGTAAGGGCTGGTAGCCGATGGGCGGGTCGTAGGGACAGGTGCGGTCCTGCGGGAAGGGCAGAGCCTCGGTCATGGGACCTCCTGGAGGAAGGCTGCGTGGGCGGTGGGGTCGATGGGCTCCTGCGGCAAGGCTGGCGGACGGCGGGTCGGGAGGAGATAAGGGCGGAGGGGAGTCGGATGGAGGGAGTGCGGGCGGCCCGGTCCGGATCACGTTCCACTCCATGCCCTATGCACGTAATACGTCCATGCGCGGACCGGCCAATTCCGGCCGCCGCGCGGTGTGCTGCACGGGGGTGGACAGCCTGAGGGCGAGCTGCATGGGCCCGCGGGCCCGTCACTCCCGGCAGAGCAGTGTGTCGATCACCGAGTCCAGGTACCGGTCGCGGTCCGCCCCGCCCGGCAGGCTCTCCGGGACGGCGTGCCCCAGCTGCGTGTGGCCGAGATACGCCGTGTACGCGAGCAGGCCCCGCCGGCGCGCCTCGGCCGCCGGGAAGCCCAGCTCGGCGAAGAGTGCGGCGACATAGCCGACCCGACGGTCCGTCACCCGGCGCAGGACGGCGGCGACGCGCGGCTCCGCCGCCGTCGCCAGCAGGGAGACCTCCAGCGGGTCGGCGGCCGACGCGGCGCTCGCGAGCGCGAACAGGCCGCGCAGCCGCCGCTCCGGGTCGGGTTCCGCCTCCACCGTCGTGATGACGGCTTCGGTGTGCAGCTGCTCCCAGCGCTCCAGCGCGGCGTCGACCAGTGCGTCCCGGTTGGCGAAGTGCCAGTAGAAGCTGCCCTTCGTGGTGCCGAGACGGGCGGCGATCGGCTCCACGGCCACCGCGGCCAGGCCGCCTTCGCCGATGGCCGCGAGGGCGGCGTCGGCCCAGTCCCCGGCGGTCAGGCGGCGACGGGTGGCGCCGCGCTTCCGGTCGCGGCCCGCGCGGGCCGGGGGGCTGTCGTCCGAGGGAGCGCCTGGCGGGCTCTCGGAGGGGGAGTCCGAGGGGAGGTTCGGGGGGTTGTCCGAGGAGGTGCCCCGGAGGTCGTCCGTTCGCCGTTGCGCCATGACCATACGCTACCGTACGGTCAAACATACGCCACCGTATGGAGGTGTCCCATGCGCACGGTCCACGACGTCCACGCACGCACCGTCCGAGCGCCGGCCGGGACGGTCGGAGCCCTGCTCGACCGGCTGGCCGGCGACGACGATCCGCTGTTCCCGGTTCCCGTCTGGCCCGCCATGCGCTTCGACCGCCCACTGGGCATCGGCGCGACCGGCGGCCACAGCTTCGTCCGCTACCGCGTCACCGCCTACGAGCCGGGCCGCCACATCCGCTTCGACTTCCCCGGGGGCGGCCACCACGCCATCGAGATCACCCCGCTCGACGCCGGAAGCTGCCGGGTCACCCACGTCCTGAAGGACCGGCTCACCGGCGCACAACGGGTGACCTGGCCGCTCGCGATCCGGTGGATGCACATCACCGTCATCGAGGAACTCCTCGACAACGTCGAACGCGCCGCCACCGGCACGGTCCGCGCCCCGGCCCGCCGTTCGCGGTGGGTACGGCTGCTGCACCGGCTCCTGTGGGAGCGCCCCACCGCCGTCGGCCTCCCGTCCGGTGCCCGGCTGGCCCGTACCGCCTTCCCGCGTACGGACTTCCAGGACGCCTGGCAGCTGCCGCTGCCGCCCGGCATGCCGCGCGACCCGGCGGCCTGGAAGGGCATGCTGCGCGGCGCGTTCCCCGAACTGGGCCGTACCGAGTCCGCGGACGGCGGGGAGATCCTCCTCGGCCAGGACGCCCGGCACCTGGACTTCCGCGCGTCGATCCTGGTCGAGAGCCCGGCCGTGGGACCGGACGGGCGGACCGCGGGCCACGGCGGCCGGGTGACGCTCAGCACGGTCGTACGCATCCACCACACCGGCGGACGGCTCTACTTCGCGGTCGTCCGGCGTGTTCACCCCGTGCTTGCCCGGGCGATGCTCCGCCGTACGCACCGGCGCCTGGCGCTGGCCGCACCGAGCGCGGGGGAGCGCGAGTTGGCGGCGCGCGCCCCGCGAGCCGGGTACGGTCACCGGACACGGCCGTAACGGCTCCCGGCATCCGCACCGCGCCGGACCGCCCGCACGCGCCGCCGAGGAACGGACGGTCCGGGTGACCCCGGGCGGACGCGCAGGAAGACGACGAGGGAGTGCGACCGATGACCACGGGCGATACCTGGGCCCCGAGCGAGCAGAGCGGCGCCGCGCGGCCCGCCCTGATACCCGAGGTGTACGACGCGTCCGCGCTGCCCGGCCCGCTGCCGGCGGACGGCCCCCGGGAGGTGTCGCTGTGGCTGGTCCGCACCGTGCCCGAGGCCGGACTGCACGACACGGCGGTGCTGGACGCGGCCGAGCGCAAGCGGACCGCCGCGTTCGTCCGGCCCGGCGACCGCGACACCTACGCCACCTCGCACGGCGCGCTGCGCCGCCTGCTCGGCGCGTACCTGGACCGCGATCCGGCCGGACTCCGCTTCGTACGCGAAGCCTGCCCGTGCTGCGACGAGCCGCACGGCCGGCCCGCGCTGGCCGGGGCCGGGGTGCCGCTGCACTTCTCGCTCTCCCACACCGGTGACATGGCGCTGATCGGCTTCGCCCGTACGCCCGTCGGCGTGGACATCGAGAAGCCGGCCTCGCCCCGGACCGTGGCCGAGGTGTCGGGCATGCTGCACCCGCGGGAGCGCGCGACGCTGGACGCCCTCCCGGAGGAGGACCGGCCGACCGCCTTCGCCCGCTGCTGGACCCGCAAGGAGGCGTACCTGAAGGGCACCGGCAGCGGTCTGGCGGGCGACCTGATGACCACGACACTGGTCGGCGCCGAGCCGGTGCCGGTCGCGGTGCCGGGGTGGCGGATGGCGGACGTGGCGGTGCCGGCGGGGTACGCGGCGGCCTGCGCGGTCCGTGCGACGGCCGTGACCGCCTGACCGGCCTCGACGGGCGGTGTGCCGCGCTGTTTCCGCCCGTTCACCGGTCGGCGAACCGCTCGTACGGTCGAAATGCCTGGCGCCCCGGCCCGCCGCTTCATACGATCGGACGATGGCTGACGATCATTATCTCGCCACCGGCCCCCGGGTCGGGCTCCGGCACTTCACGGCGGAAGACCGGGCGGAGTTCACGGCGCGGGCGCGGGAGAGCGTACGGCAGCAGCGGCCGTGGCTCTCCCCGCCGACCACCGACGCGGCCTACGACGGCTACTTCGCTGAGCTCCAGGAGCCGTCGCGCGAGGGATTGCTGATCTGCGAGCTGGAGACCGGCCGGATCGCCGGCTTCCTGACCGTCAACAACATCGTGCACGCCGCGTTCCGCTGCGGCGCGGTGGGCTACGGCGCCTTCGCGCACGCCGCCGGGCGGGGGCTGATGAGCGAGGGGCTGCGGCTCGCCATGGGGTACGCCTTCGACGAGCTGGGCCTGCACCGCCTGGAGATCAACATCCAGCCGGCCAACGAACGCTCGATCGCCCTGGTCAAGCGCGCGGGCTGCCGGCTGGAGGGCTACTCGCCCGACTTCCTCTTCATCGACGGCGCCTGGCGGGACCACGAACGCTGGGCCATCACCAGTGACATGTTCGAAAGGGCCTGATGTCCGAGATCACCTTCCGGCACCCCGTTCCGGTGCTGCGCGTCTTCGACGTGGCCAAGGCACACGATTTCTACCTGGGGTACCTGGGCTGCGCCGTCGACTGGGAGCACCGCTTCGCGCCCGGCCTGCCGCTCTACACGCAGGTGTCCCGCGGCGGCCTCGTCCTGCACCTCTCCGAGCACCACGGGGACGGGACGCCGGGCACGGTGGTGTACGCCGAGCTGAACGGCGTACGGGCGCTGCACGCCGAACTGGCCGCCAAGAAGTATCCGTTCCTCAAGCCCGGACTGGAGGAAGACGGCGAGATCGGGCTGACGCTGACCCTCACCGACCCCTTCGGCAACCAGCTGCGGTGCACCGAGCCGCCGGCGGGGTGAGCGGCCCGGCCGCCCGCCGTCAGCGGCCCTTGCGGTTGACCTTCATGGTGTCCATGTCGGTGGCGGACGAGCGCAGCTCCCGGTGGCCGTACCCGGCGGCCGCCAGCGCCGCCTCCGCCTTCTCCTCGGCGAGGGCGGCCGCCAGTTCCTCGCCGTCCGCCGCGTCCGAGACGATCACGTACCGGTAGGTGAACGACCGCAGCGCGGCGTCGTACGCGAGCGAGCCCTCGGGGGTGAACCGGAGCTGCGCCAGGCCGTGGTCGTCCGCCTCGGCCAGCAGCCGGGCCCTGGCCTCGTCGGTCAGTCCGTCCCACCGGCCCCGCACGATCACCCGGTAGGTGTGGTCCGTCGCCATCGCGGTGTCCCTCGTTTCCGTCGCCGGTACGCCGGCCTTCGCCGTACCGATGCGCTTGCAACGGTACGTGATGCCACCCCCGTCCCGCATCACGCGCCCGCCGCCCCCGAAATCCTGTTGAAGATCGCCACCCGGTGCGGTGGGATGGCCGGATGCGCCGCATCGTGCTCATCGACGCCCCCTCCAACCTCGGGCTGCGCCCGCCCGCGCCGGGCGCCGTCCCCGGCTGCTGCAAACTGGCGGGCGCCCTGCGCGAACAGGGCCTGCTGCGGCGGCTCGGCGCCCTGGAAGGCGGCGTCGTGACGCCACCCCGCTACGACCTGAGCGGCTGGCAGGAAGGCGACGGCGACTTCAACGCCGCCGCCATCGCGGGCTACACCCGCCGGCTCGCCGCCCGCGTCGAGAAGCACGTACGCGCGGGCGAGTTCCCGGTCCTGCTGGGCGGCGACTGTTCCATCCTGCTCGGCGCCACACTGGGCCTGCGGCGCACCGGCCGGTACGGCGTCGTCTACCTCGACGGGCACGGTGACTTCCGGCACCCCGGCAACACCGACCGCAACGGCCCCGTAGGCGCCGCGGCCGGCGAGGGTACCGCCCAGATCACCGGCCGCGGCCAGGCCGACCTCACCGGCATCGACGGCCTCGGACCGTACGTACACGACGCCGACCTGCACATCCTCGGCGTCCGCGACGCCGACGAGGACCGTGCCGAACTCACCTCCCTGGGCATCGCCCACCGCTCGGCAGGCGAGATCCGGCAGCAGGGCCCGGACGCCGTCGCCCGCAAAGTCCTGCGCGACCTCCAGAACACGGCGCCGGACGGCTTCTGGATCCACCTGGACGCGGACGTGCTCGATCCGTCCGTGATGCCGGCCGTCGACAGCCCCGACCCCGGTGGTCTGTACACCGGGGAACTGCGCGAGCTGCTGGCTCCGTTGGCGGCCTCCCCGCGCTGCGTGGGGCTCGACCTCACCATCTACGACCCGGACCTCGACCCCGAGGGGCACGGCGCGGCGCTGCTCGCCGATCTGCTGGAAATCGCCCTGGCGCAACCTTGACCGCCCTTGGCTGATCCTGGCCGCACAAGGCCACCGTCTGATCGCAATCTGCCCGCGACCGCCCCCACACATGGCCTCAACAGGCCCTTTTCAGGCGGGCGCGGACAGGGTTCCATGGTCAACAGGCGGCCACCGCACCGAAGGTGGCCCGGTACACCCCTGCGAGGCAGCCGTGGCCACTGGCGTACGACGCACGACCCTGACCCTCCCCGCGGCGCCCGTCGGCCCGGTCAACCCGCTGCCCGCCGTCCGCGCACCGGCCGACGTCCACCGCGCCGAACCGCCCGCGGACCCGGACCTGCCGCCCGACATGGCCCGCCAGCTCCGCTACGCCCCACTCGGCTCACTGCTGCCCGTCGGCATCCGCGACGGTTACGGCCGTACCCGCGCCGACACCACCCTCGACGCGCTCGTCATCGAGAACGACCGGCTGCGCGCCACCGTCCTGCCCGGCCTCGGCGGCCGCGTGCACTCCCTCCACCACAAGCCCACCGGCCGCGAACTGCTCTACCGCAACCCCGTACTGCAGCCCGCGAACTTCGCCCTCAACGGCGCCTGGCTCTCCGGCGGCATCGAATGGAACACCGGCGCCACCGGACACACCACCCTGTCCTGCGCCCCGGTGCACGCCGCGACCGTACCGGCGCCCGACGGCGGCGAGATGCTGCGCCTGTGGGAGTGGGAACGGCTGCGCGACCTCCCCTACCAGGTGGACCTCTGGCTCCCGGAAGGCTCCGACTTCCTCCTCGTCGGCGTCCGCATCCGCAACCCGCACCTGCACGCGGCCCCCGCCTACTGGTGGTCCAACATCGCCGTACCCGAGGACGAGCACACCCGCGTCCTCGCCCCGGCGGACCAGGCCTGGCACTTCGGGTACGAACACCGGCTGCGCCGCATCCCCGTCCCCGTGTCCGACGGCGCCGACCGCACCTACCCCCTGCGCAGCGAGCACCCCGCCGACCACTTCTACGAGATCCCGGACGGCGAGCGCCGCTGGATCGCCTCCCTCGACGCCACCGGCCACGGCCTGGTGCACACCTCCACCGACACCCTCCGCGGCCGAAAACTGTTCCTGTGGGGCGCGGGACGCGCCGGGCGCCGCTGGCAGGAGTGGCTCACCGAGCCCGGCACCGGCGGCTACGCCGAGATCCAGGCGGGGCTGGCACGTACACAGCTGGAACACGTACGCCTCGAAGGCGGCGCGGAGTTCGCCTGGCTGGAGGCGTACGGGCCGCTCGCCGCCGACCCCGCAGCGGTGCACGGCACGGACTGGGCCGCGGCCCGCCGCGAGGCCGGCGACCGGCTCGAAGCGGCACTGCCGCGCGAAAGAGCCGACGCGGCCTTCGCCGCCTGGCGTCCGTACGCCGACGCCGAACCGAAGGAGACACTGGCCACCGGCTCCGGCTGGGGCGCCCTGGAACGGGCCCGCGCCGGCCACGACCTGCCCGGCACCCCCTTCGCCGAGTCCACCATCGGCCCCGACCAGCGCCCATGGCTGACGCTGCTGCACACCGGCGACTTCCCGCGCGACGGAAGCGTGCCCGCCGCGCCCCTGGTCGCCGCACCCTGGCGCGACCTGCTGGAGTCGGCACCGCCCGGACCGGGCACCGACTACCACCTGGGCATCGCCCAATGGCATGCGGGCGACCGCGCCCAGGCCGTTCGCAGCTGGGAACGGGCCCTGGCCCACGGCACGGACTGCCGGCCCCTCTACTGCCTCGCCGTCGCCGAGGAATCCGCAGGCGAGACGGCACGCGCGGCACAGCGCTACGCGGAAGCGCTGGCTTGCGTCCCCGACGACGCGCCCACGGACGCCTCCACGGACACCACCGAGGACGTCGCCCCCCTCCTTCCGGCCCTGGTACGCGCCGCGGTCCCCGCCCTGCTCGCCGCCGACCGCCCCGAAGAGGCCGCGGCCGCCCTGGCCCGGCTCCCCGAGGACACCCGTACGGACGGCCGCCTCGCCCTGCTGACCGCCCAGGTGGCCCTCGCCCAGGGCGACGCCGCCGCGGCCCGCGCCGTCTTCGACCGCGGCTTCGAGGTGCCCGACCTGCGGGAAGGCGACGAAATCCTCAGCGACACCTGGTACGCCGTCGCGGAGGCCCTCATCGCGGGCTCGGGCCCCGTAACAGCAGAGGTCCGCACGAAGGCCCGTGCGGAACATCCCCTGCCGGAGCGTTATGAGTTCCGGATGCGGGAGGTATGAGGGGCTTTCGGCGCACTGCGGTTCCGGCCCGGGATACGCCCGGGTGGCAGCGTCAGGTGCCCTGATCGGGTGTTGTCCGGTGGTGTGGGCGGAATGATCCACGGGTGCGCCACGTTGCATCGATCATGAAGGCAATCATCGCCCACCGCTACGGCGACCCCGACCAGCTCACCTACGCCGACCAGCCCGACCCCAAGGTGGCACCGGATTCGGTGCTGGTGCGGGTGAAGGCCGTCGGGGTCAATCCTGTCGACTGGAAGGTGCTGGCCGGGTATCTGGACCCGATCCTGCATGTGCACTTCCCGATGATTCCCGGCTGGGACGTGGCCGGAGTGGTCGAGGCGACCGGGGTGGACGCGACCGAGTACGCGGTCGGGGACGAGGTCGTCGGGTACGTGCGCAAGGACGAGGTGCAGCACGGCACCTTCGCCGAGCTGGTGGCCGCCCCCGTGCGGACCCTGGCACGCAAGCCCGCCGCGCTGAGCTGGCAGCAGGCCGCCGGGCTGCCGCTCGCCGGGCTCACCGCCCTGCAGGTCCTGGACCGGCTCGGCGTGACCAAGGGCGAGACGGTTCTGGTGCACGCCGCGGCGGGTGGCGTCGGGTCGCTCGGGGTGCAGATCGCGGTGGCCCGCGGTGCCCGCGTCATCGGTACGGCCAGCGAGCGCAACCACAACTTCCTGCGCTCCCTGGGCGCCGAGCCCGTGACGTACGGCGACGGTCTGGCCGGCCGGGTGCGCGAGCTGGCTCCCGACGGGGTGGACGCGGCCCTGGACTTCGTCGGCAACGGCGTCATCGACGTCTCGCAGGAACTGCTGCGGGATTCCTCCCGGGTCGCCTCCGTCGCGGACAACGACGTGAAGGAGAAGGGCGGGCATCTGGTGTGGGTGCGTCCGGACCGTGCCGGGCTGGCCGCGCTCGGCGACCTCGCCGACGCCGGGAAGCTCACCGTGCACGTCGATACGGTGCTGCCGCTGTCGCAGGCGGCCGAGGCGTTCCGCCGCAGCCAGGAGGGCCGTACGCGCGGGAAGATCGTGCTGGAGGTCTCCTGACGGGCGGGCGGTGACGGCCGTGACGGTCGTGATGCGTGGGCGGTGACGGTCGGCCGTCAGGCGCTGTCCGGCCAGTCGGGGGAGCGGCCGAGCAGGGACACGACCCGGTCCAGGGCGGGAGCCGTGCCGGGTGCGTCCCGTACGGGGCCGAAGGCGGCGCCCGCCTCCTCCCGCGCCGCGCCGCCGGGCACCGCGCGACGGCGGCGAAACCGTGGTTCTGGCCCGTCATGTGGGCGATCAACTGCCCGAGGTCCCACGCGGCGCACGGGGTGGGCCGTGCGAGCTGCCCGGGTCCGGCCTGCCGCACGATGGCGGTCACGGTGTCCATGACCGCCTGGTGCTGCGGGCGTAAGTCGGCCGCCGGGGCCGTACCGCCGGTCATCAGGCCGCCTTCCGGTCGACGTACTCGAAGACCGAGCCGTCCGGGTGGCGGGCGACGAGGTTGCGGCCGATCGGGGTCGGCAGCGGGCCCGCGATGATCTGCGCGCCGACCGCCGTCAGGTCGGCCACCGCGTCGTCCACGTCCTTGACGGCGAGCGTGGCGGTGATCTTTCTGAGGACCGACAGCTGTGCCTCCGGGCCGCTCATCAGGAAGAAGCAGCCGACGGCCGCGACCGAGACGCCGCCGTGCTCGAAGCGCATCGCCTCGGCGCCGGTCAGTCGTTCGTAGACACCGATCGCGGCGTCGAGGTCGGTCACGCACACTCGCAGTGAGGTCCCCAGAATGTCCATGGGACGAGCGTAGTTGGGGTGCCGGGCCGTACGCGATCAGTTGGGGGATTCCGTACGGGAGCAGGAAGGGGAGGGGCTCGGTTACGGTTGCGCGGGCCGCTCGGCAGGCCGGCCCCTCAACCCCTCAACCGGTCATCGTCAGGCCGTCCTCCGCGGCGCCGCGGGAGAGGACCACCTCGCGCACGGCGTCGCGGGCCCGCGCGTGTGCGGAGCCGCGTGCGGCGTCGGCGGACAGCGGGAGGACGCGGAACGCGTCGTTCACGTCGGTGAGTTGCGGGGTGAACTCCGCCTTGCTGACGGTCCACCGCCGGCCCGCCGCGTCCGGCGGTGTGAAGGTGAAGCGGGCCATCGAGCTCTGGTTGCCGCGGGAGTCGACCGCGCCCTGCGGGTTGTACATGTAGCCGGCGAGCTGGTCGCCCATGCCGTAGACGACCCAGGTGCCGTTGACCT
This sequence comes from Streptomyces sp. NPDC033221, assembly GCF_055577005.1. Classification (NCBI taxonomy): domain Bacteria; kingdom Bacillati; phylum Actinomycetota; class Actinomycetes; order Kitasatosporales; family Streptomycetaceae; genus Streptomyces; species Streptomyces sp. NPDC033221. Next base: position 103,439 of record NZ_JBVIQN010000012.1, read on the forward strand.
TCTCGTACGCCTGCGGTACGTGGGCGTGGGTGCCGAGGATCAGGTCGATGTCGGGGCGGCCGCCGGTGCGGGCGGCGGTGAGGGCCCGGGCGAGGGTGCGCTGCTGCTCGTCGGGTTCCTGCTGCCATTCGGTTCCCCAGTGGAGGCTGACCACGATCACGTCGGCGCCCGCGCGGCGGGCGGCCCGTGCGTCGGTGAGGATTCTGTCCCGGTCGATGAGGTTGACCGACCAGGGCTGTCCTTGGGGGACTGGGATGCCGTTGGTGCCGTACGTGTAGGCGAGCTGCGCGACCTGTGCCGTGCCCGCTTTGAGGAGGGCGGGGCGGGTGGCCTCGTCGGCGGTGCGGGCCGAGCCGGCGTGCCGTACGCCCGCCGCGTCCAGGGCGCCGAGGGTGCGGCGGACTCCGGCGGCGCCGTCGTCCAGGGTGTGGTTGGAGGCGGTGGAGCAGGAGTCGTAACCGGTGGCTTTGAGGGCGGCGGCCACTTGGGGCGGTGAGGTGAACGCGGGGTAGCCGGTGAACGGGCTGCCGTCCTCGCCGTACACCGTCTCCATGTGGCAGATCGCCAGGTCGGCGCCGGACACCAGGGGCCGGACAGGGGCGAGCATGGGGCCGAAGTCGTGGCCGCGGCCGTGTGCGTCCTTGCGGGCCTGCTCGATGATCTCGGTGTGCGGGAGCACGTCACCGGTGGCCAGGAGGGTGAAGCCGCCGGACGCGGCGGCCCTCGCGGGCTGCCCCGAGGTGGCGCCGTGGCGTCCCGCGGCGGGCTGCTGGGGACCGCAGCCCGCCGCCAGGAGTGCCAGCAGCGCCAGGGCGGCCGGTGTGTGCGTTCTTGTCACGGATTCTTCATACCGGGTGGGGTGGGATAGTTCGTGCTGGCTGTGGCGGTCGGGGGTCGGCGCCGGTGTGTCCCGCGCCCGGCCGGGGGACGCCCGCGCTCAGACCCGGCAGAGTATTTCGCCGTGCAGGACGCCGAACCAGGCGTCCTTTCGCGCTCCCCACTCCCGCCACGCACCGGCGATACGGTCCAGTTCGGCCTCGGTGGCGTGGCGGCCGTCCACCGCCAGCCGGGCGTACGCGGAGGCCACCGTCCGGTCCGCCCACAGGCCGCTCCACCAGGAACGTTCCTCCGGTGTCGCGTAGCACCACGCGGTGGCGGTGGAGGTGATCGCGGTGTCGGCGAAGCCGGCGTCCCGGGCCCAGGCGCGCAAGCGCCGCCCCGCGTCCGGCTCGCCGCCGTTGGCGCGGGCGACCCTGCGGTAGAGGTCCAGCCAGTCGTCCATGCCCTCGACCGCCGGGTACCAGGTCATGGCCGCGTAGTCCGCGTCCCGTACGGCCACGATGCCGCCCGGCTTGGTGACGCGCCGCATCTCGCGCAGGGCCTGCACCGGGTCGCCCACGTGCTGGAGGACCTGGTGCGCGTGGGTGACGCAGAAGGAGTCGTCCGGGAAGTCCAGTGCGTGGACGTCGCCGGTCACGAAGCGGACGTTGCGCAGGCCGCGCGCCTGCGCGGTGGCCCGTGCCTGGTCCAGTATGTCCGGCGCGTGTTCCAGCCCGGTCACCCGCCCGTCCGGCACCAGTGCGGCCAGGTCGGCCGTGATGGTGCCGGGGCCGCAGCCGATGTCCAGGATCTCCATGTGCGGCTTGAGTGCATCCAGCAGGTACGCCGCCGAGTTGGCGGCGGTGCGCCAGGTGTGCGAGCGCAGGACGGACTCGTGGTGCCCGTGGGTGTACACGGCGGACTCGCGGTGGGCGGCGGATCCGTGGCGGCCCTGGGCGTGGACGGCGGACTCGTGCGGCATGGCGGACGGCTCCCTCGTGCTCCGGTCGGCAGGCGTGCCCACCGTACGCCGGGTGACCGCATCATGAGAATGCCGTCTCATTATTCGGGCAGCAGGCGGTAGACCGTCAGCGCCTCGTTCTCCTTGCAGATCTGCAACTCGCCCGGCGCGGGCGTCACTTCACCGTCGTACGCGAGCACACTGTCCTCCGCCAGGCCGCCCAGGCGCACCGAACGCATCCGGGATTCGCTCAGCACGGGGGAGTGCCGCAGCGCGCCCGTCAGGGCCGCGGTCAGCAGCCGCGTACGGGCCAGCCGGCCACCGTGCACCACGCGGACGTCCAGCACGCCGTCCGCCAGGTCGTGCCGGCGCACCGGCGCCAGCCCCAGCCCGCGGTACGCGCAGTTGCCCGCGAACAGCAGCCACACCTCCCGCCGCTTGCCGTTGACCTCCACCGTCACCGGGTCGGCCGTGCGCAGCACCTTCCAGGCGGCCAGAATCCCGGCGGGCCAGGCGCCGATCCGGCCCGCCCACTCCTCCCGCACGCGCACCAGTTCCGGGTAGGCGCCGATGGAGAAGGTGTTGAGGAAGTACGTGGGGTCCTGCCCCGGCGCGGTACGGAACCCGGCCAGGTCCACCGCCACCGCCTCGCCGCTCTCCACCGCCCGGGCGGCGTCCCCGAGCGTCTCGATGCCGAGGTCGTACGCGAAGTGGTTGCGGGTGCCGCCGGGCAGCACCGCCAGCGGCAGGCCGTGCCGTACGGCGACCGCCGCCGCGGCGCAGACCGTGCCGTCGCCGCCCAGTACGCCCAGCGCGCCGCCCGCCTGCTTGGCCTGCTCGGCGGCCTCCTCCAGCGCCTTGTCCATCGGCGGGGACTCCGGATCGCCGCACAGCACCACCTCGGCCTCCGGCAGGACGCCGCGCACCTCCTGCACCCGGTCGGGGCGCGGGCCGGTGCGCTGCCCGGACGCGTGGTTGGCCACCACGAACAGCCCGCGCCCGGCCGGCAGCGAGGGCGCGTCGGCCGCCGGGCGGGCCGGGGGCGCCAGCTGCGCCCGGGTCGGCGCGAGCCCACGCACCGCGAGCGCCGCGCCCACACCGAGCGCGGCCCCCGCCAGGACGTCGCCCGGGTAGTGGACGCCCGTGTAGACGCGGGAGAACGCGACCGAGGCGGCGACCGGCGCCAGCGCCAGGCCCCACCACTTGTTCTCGAAGGCGACGCCCGTGGCGAAGGCCGCCGCCGAGGCCGCGTGGCCGGAGGGGAAGGAGGTGGTGAAGGGCTGCCGGTTGAGCTGCCGTATGACCGGCACCGCGTCCAGTATCGGCCGGTTGCGCCGGACCGAGCGTTTGCCCAGGGTGTTGACCGTCGCCGACGCTGCCGCCAGCGAGGCCACCCCGCGCAGCGCGGCCCGCCGCATCGGCCGCCCGCCGAGGGCGGCCGCGCCCGCCGCGATCCCCATCCACAGCAGCCCGTGGTCGGCGGTGCGCGTCAGCCGTGGCAGCACGCGCTGCGCGCCCGGCCAGTGCCGTGACGCGACGCTGTCGAAGATTTCGCGGTCCCAGGTGCTCAGCAGCTTTCGCATGGCCCACCTGTACCCCGAAGAAGAGGGCACATACAGCAGCCCCACGGTTCCCCGCGTCGTCCGTTTCATCCGCAGCCGCTCCCGTCGGTCGCGTCGGTGGGCCGGGCCGGCGGACGGCGGCCGTCGGCCAGGGGCAGGGCCGGGCCTCAGGTCGGGGCCGGGCCCGCGTTCCCGCCGTCCGGCCAGCTGTCCGGCGCGGCCCGGCTGATGTGCGCGAGCGCCGAGTCCGGGTCCTGCGCGCGGGCCAGGTCACCGATGCTGATCACTCCCACCGGCGTGCCGTTCTCGACCACCGGCAGCCGCCGCACCGCGTTGGTGCGCATCAGCGTCACCGCCTCGCTGATGTGGTCGTCGGGGCCGACACAGACCGGTTCGGGGGTGCACACCGAGCGGCAGGACACGGCGAGCGGGTCGACCCCGTCGGCCACCGCGCGCAGCGTGATGTCGCGGTCGGTCACCACCCCCAGCAGTACGCCGTCCTGCGCCACCAGGACATCCCCGATGTCCTGCGCGCGCATCAGCTGCGCCGCCTCGACGAGCGAGGCGTCCGGCAGGACCGCCGCGACGTCCGGGGTCATGACGTCCCTTACGAACTGAGCCATTGCTGTTCGCCTTCTCTCGGTCGGGCCTGCGGCGGCGGGGGCCCGGCGGGGGCGGCCGGGCGGACCGGGGCACGGGGCGTTCCGGGGGCCGTCACCCCGGGGCGTCGTCCAGGGGCGCGCCGGCGGCACCGGGCATGCCGCGGCGGCGCCGGTCGCCGCGCCGAGCGGGAGCGGGCCTCGTACGATCGAAGGAGGCGACCGGGCGGACCGGGTGGTCCGAGGTACCGGAACGGCCCGCGGAGCCGGGGCCCGGCCTGGTAGTGAGTGGGGTGAGGAATCCGAGTTCCATGCCTGCCTCCGGGGCTCGCTCCGGGCCTGCCGCCGGACGTGTCCGGGTGGTTGTGCCAGCGGGTACCCGAAGGGACGCACCCGACACGGAGGGAGAAACCCCGATGCCGTCCCACGACACGCCCACGGACTCCCCGCAGCCCGTCCAGGCGGAGTCCGCCGCACCGGGCTCCGCCACACTGGGAGTCCCGCCTGCCCGGCTGGACGAACAGCAGCTGTTGCGCGAGCTGGAAACCATCCACCGCACCCGCCACGACACCCTCCTGCACGGCTCCACCGACGCGCTCGCCACACACAACGCGCGCATGGCGGAGCTGGAGGGCGAGTATCTGCGCCGCCATCCGCGCCGCTGGGTCGCCTCCGGCCGTACCCGCTCCGGAGCCCGCGCCCGCACCGGCTGAACACCCCGGACACGGCGTCGCGGCATGCCCGCGACGCCGGCCGGGGAGATCGGCATGTTTGACCGCGCGCTCTCCTGGTACCCGGTGACCGGCCGAGCGGCCGCGGAGAAGGCCCCGGAACGGCAGAGATCGGGGCAGTGGGGAGGAGCGCCCGGGCGCGGGATGTGGGGTCCTGCGTCCGGGCCCCTTTTTTTCTGTGGGTATTTCTGTGGATTTTCTGTGGGCGCGCCGCCGGGGCCTGCGTCGTGTTCATCCGGCCGGTGTCCCGGCCGGCGCGGCGGGAACCGGTGTCCGCGTTTCACAGCACCCGGTAAGGCGTCGCCTCCTCGTGGCGGAACTGGAGGCCGTGGCCCGGGAGCTGTTTCGCGCCGGGGCGCACCGTGCCGCCGGACGGGTCGAGGCCGCCGTCGAAGAACATCGACTCGATGCGCACATGGTCGTGGAACCATTCGATGTGCCGCAGGTTCGGTACGCACGCAGCCGGATGGGCGTGGACATGCGGCGCGCAGTGGGCGGAGACCTCCAGGCCGTGTGCCTCGGCGAGGGCCGCGGCGCGCAGCCAGACCGTCAGGCCGCCGCACCGGGTGGCGTCGATCTGGAGGCAGTCCACGACCGGGGCCAGCCGGGCGAAGTACGGCAGGTCGTAACCGTACTCACCGGCCGTCACATCGCAGACCACCAGGTCGCGGACGACCCGCAGGCCGTCCAGGTCGTCGGAGGAGACCGGTTCCTCGAACCAGCCCACGCCCTGGTCGGCGAGCGCCTGGCCGACCCGTACGGCCTGCTTGCGGGTGTAGGCGCCGTTGGCGTCCACGTACAGTTCGGCGCGCGGCCCGATGGCCGTACGGGCGTTGCGTACGCGGGACAGATCGCGCTCGACGGCGCGGCCCCACTCCTCACCGATCTTGATTTTGACGCGGTCGATGCCCTGGCCGTGCACCCACCCGTTCAACTGCGTCGCCAGATGGGTGTCGTGGTACGTGGTGAAGCCGCCCGAACCGTAGACCGGCACCGTGCTGCGTACGGCGCCGATCAGATGCAGCAGCGGCAGTTCCAGCAGCCGCGCCTTGAGGTCCCACAGGGCGATGTCCACCGCGGACAGCGCGCAGGCGACCAGCCCCGGGCGGCCGGCGTTGCGCACCGCCCGGCTCATCGCCTCGTAGGCGCCCTGGACGTCCAGTACGGAGCGGCCGAGGACCGGACGGGTGAGCAGGTCGCGGACGACCGACCCGGTGTCGGCGGCGGCGTAGGTCCAGCCCAGACCGGTGGTCGTGCCGGAGCGGGCCTCGACGACGATGATGGTGGTGGTGTCCCAGGCGAGTGTGCCGTCGGCTTCGGGCGCGTCGGTGGGGACGGTGTAGGCGGTGACGTCCAGCCGCTCGACTCTCATGGTGGTGGAGGGCTCCTCTTCGGTCTCGGTACGGACCCGGGTCTGTTGCTCATGCCGCGCTTCTCCCGCCGCCTGCAAGGGGTTGTCCGCCGTGCGGGTGAGCCGTGCGGCCGCGTCTGTGTCCGGGGGCGAAGCGCGGAGGCGCCGTGGCAGCCGGCCCGGCGGTCCCGACCGGTTCATGACTGGTGGTCAGCGAACCGTCCCGGACGGGTTACCTGACCCGCGGGCCGGAAACCTCCCGTGCCGTGCCCGCCGTGCCCGCCATGTCCGCGGCGGCCGATTCGGTCCGCGGGGCGTTTACCGGTACCGGCTCCGGGCACGCGATCGGTGTGCTTCGGACCGGAGGCACGCCCGTGGGAGCGAACCGCTCTGCGAGCGTGCACTCCGGCTGCGCTCCCGCGGAAGGACCCCAGTCCACCGATCAGGGAGCCGAGACCATGCCCTCTGTACGCACACCTCATCTCCACAGCACCCACAGCACCCACAGCACCCAGAGCACCCAGCGCGGCCGGTACGCCGAACGCCCGCTGGGCGCCCGCCGCACCCAGAAGAGGCACCCGCACGACGACGCGCCGGACACCGGCGCGGACTTCCGCAAGCTGATGGCGCTGCCCGACGGGCCGGAGCGGGACGCGCTGCGCCAGAGCATCGTCTGCGCCTGGCTGCCGATGGCCGAACGCCTGGCACGGCAGTTCCGCAACCGCGGCGAGACCACCGAGGACCTGACCCAGGTCGCCTCGCTCGGCCTGGTCAAGGCCGTCGACCGGTACGACCCGGACCGCGGCTGCGCCTTCGAGAGCTTCGCCGTGCCGACCATCGTGGGCGAGGTCAAACGGCACTTCCGCGACCACATGTGGGGCCTGCACGTGCCCCGGCGCGTCCAGGAACTGCGCAACCGCGTCCGTACGGCCACGCTGGAACTCACCCACGCGCCGGACGACCACCGCCCCGCCGCCCGGGACATCGCCCACCACACCGGCATGACGCTGGAAGAGGTGCTGCTCGGCATGGAGGCCCTGGAGAGCTATTCGACGCTCTCCCTGGATGCCGAACTGCCCGGCGCCGACGACGGGTACGCCCTCGTCGACACGCTCGGCGGCCCGGAGCCCGGCTTCGACCTCGTCGTCGACCGCGAGGCGGTCAGGCCCAAGCTCCAGATGCTCCCCGAACGCGAACGGCAGATCCTCTACCTGCGGTTCTTCTGCGACATGACGCAGAGCCGGATCGCCGACCGGCTCGGCATCTCCCAGATGCACGTCTCCCGGCTCATCAACCGCACCTGCACCCGCCTGTGCGACCAGGTGGGCGAACGCGAAGCGGCCTGAGACAGGTTCTCAAGGGTGCAGCGCGCGCCCCAGGTGGCGGGCCACCCGGTCGACGGTGCCCGCCTCCGCCATGCTGAAGGCCCGCCGCCCGCCGGTGCGCAACAGCGTCAGAACACCCCGCACGGGCCCGGACTTCGCCCGCAGCGGCACGCACAGCAGCGAGGTCACCTCGGCGCGCGCCAGGATCGGCGCTCCCGCGGCGTCGTGGCCGAACGCGCCGAGATCCTCCGGACGCACCTGGAGGCTGGCATTGCCCGCGCGGGCCGCCTCGACCACGACCGGGCAGTCCCCGGGGAACTGGGCGGCCAGGGTGGCCTCCAGGGTGTCCGGGGGGCACGGGTCGCCGGCGGGGGGCGGGTCCGCCGGGCCTTCCGTCCCGGCGCCGTACGCCTCGTCCCCGGCGTACGGCGCCCCCGGCCCGGTCCGCCCGGCCCCGTGGACCGCCACCCGGACCAGCGGGCCCCCGCCGCGGGTCACCAGATCGGCCGTCACCCAGTCGGCGAAGCGTCCGCGCAGCACCCGGCAGGCCCGGTCCAGTACGGCGGTGGGCTCCCGCGGCGACTCCAGGAGCGCCATGGTCATGTCGTCGAGGAGGTCCATCAGTTCGGCGTTGCGGGTCACCTCGGACAGGCCGGGCCGCGGCGTGCCCGCACGGCCCGGGTCGTCCGTACGCTCCGTGGCGCCGGGCCGGTCCGCCGCCATCGTCTCCGGGCCGGTGAGGAAGACCGTGAGCACGGACGTGCCCGGCTCGCCCTGGGGCCGCAGCGCCGTCATCGTGGCCCGCAGCGACTCGCCCGCGCGCCGGGCCCCGTCCGGCGGCGGCAGCAGCCGGACCACCAGGCTGCGGTCGCCCTCGTTGCGGGACACCGCGGCCACCTGGGAGCGGAAGGCGGCCCGCTCCTCGGGGGCGAGCGAGGCGGTCAGCGGGCGGCCCGCCGCGTATCCGGCGCGCATCCCGAACAGCCAGGTACCGGCGAAGTTCAGCCGTCGTATCACCGCTTCCGGATCCAGCAGCACCACCGCGAACGGCATCCGCTGGAACAGCGCCCGCAGCAGCTGCTGTTCGTCGGTGGCGCGCCGGGCGCCGTTGTCCCGCTCCGCGGGCAGCCCCCGTTCCAGGCGGGGCAGGAGCACGTCGACGACGTGCTGGAGTTCGAAGAGAGCGGCGTCCAGGACGGACAGCCGCTCGGTGCCGGGCAGTGCGCGGGCGGCGCGCAGCTCATCGACTCGTCTGCGGAAATCCGCGAGTTCCGCGGCAACGCGCTCGACCTCGGCCATGCCCTCACGCTAACCGTTGCGCCACCGGACCGTACCCCGGTGGCGGCAAGCCGACCGGAGGCCGGGCGCAACAGCCCGAACTCGACGTGAAACAGGCGTTTTTGCCCGCCCGCACCGGGCAGCCGACTCAGTGCGGGGTCCATGACTTCCCGTCTACGGGCCCGAAAGGACTGACCACACAGTGGACGCAACCACGTCGACCCGCACCCTCTTCGAGTCCGGCGCGGCCGACCTCGCCGAGGGGTCACCCGCCCGCAGCCTCGCCCACCTTGCCGAACAGGCCGCCTGGTGCACCCCGGACAGCTGCGGCGCCGCCGCGACGGTGAGCACCGGCGAGGCCACCGCCGAAGCACCGACCGCGGTCACCCACCCCGACCTCTCCGCCCTGGTCAGCGTGCAATGGGAGTCCGGTGAGGGCCCCATTCCCGCGGCCCTGGACACCGGCCGGGCCACCGGCGCCGACGACCTGCTGCACGAGAGCCGCTGGCCCGAGTACCGCGCCAAGGCCCTGGAGGCCGGGGTACGCTCCAGCGCCACCCTCCCGTACCGCCGCGACGGCATCACCCTCACCATCACCGTCTACGGCTTCCGGCCGGGCCTGAAGGTCGAGAAGGGCTGCACGGCGACGGACGTGCTGGGCGAGCTGGCCGCGACCGGGCTGGCACGCGAACGCCGCTACCGCGAGGTGCTCGTCGAGGTGGACCAGCTCGACACCGCCCTGCGCACCCGGCCGGTGGTCGACCAGGCATGCGGCATCCTGATGTACGTGCTGGGGTGCGACGCGGACACCGCCTTCGACACGCTGCGCCGGCTGTCCCAGCGCACCAACCGCAAACTGTCCGACCTTGCCGGCGCCCTGGTCCGTACCCGCGGGCACGGACTGGAGGCGGAGCTGCGCTGCCTGGACCACAAGGTCCGGCGCGCCCCCCGCACGGCCGCCCAGGGCAGGCCGCCGGACCCCGCGGACCCCGGCGCGCCCGACGCCGGCGGCACGCCGTAGGGCGGGCCGGAACCGCTGTCTCCCCGGGCCCCGCGCCCGGCCCCCGCCGCGCCCGGACACCGGCACTCGGCCGACCGGTGACGTGTCGCCCCGCCTCCCGGCCCCCGCGATCTGCAAAGGTGGTCGGGGCCCGCACTCATGTGATGGGCCCACGATCGACCTGCCGCGGAGTGTGGAGGTACGGATGCAGCGGACGGCCCTGGATCCGGATCCGGTCCCGGAGCCGGATCCCCCGGCGGGCCTGCCGGTCCTCCCCGAGCTCGCCGCGCACCTCTCCGCCGCCGCGGGCCGCACGGAACCCGAGCCGCCCGGCGGCTCCCGCCCGCTGCGCGCCGCCGCCTGCGACTACTGGGCGCGCCGCGGCCTGGCGACCGCACCGGAACGGGTGCTCGCCGCGCCGGGCGCGCCCGCCATGCTCCTGGCGCTGCTCGCCGCGGCCGGCGGCGACGTCCTGCTGCCGCGCCCCTGCGCCCAGTGGTACGCGCCGGGGGCCGGGCTGCTCGGCCGGGAGGTGCACCGCGTTCCCGTACCGGCCGAGTCCGGTGGCGTACCGGACGCGTTCGCGCTGCTGGAGGCCGTCCGCCGGGCCCGGCGGACCGGCGAGGGGCCGCGGGCCCTGGTGGTCTCCGTCGCCGACGACCCCAGCGGCACCTGCCCGCCGCCCGAGCTGGTGCACGAGGTGTGCGAGGCGGCCGCCGCCGGCGGACTGTGGGTCGTCAGCGACGAGACCGGCCGCGACCTGCTGCACGATCCGCACGACACGGTGGTGCTGAGCCCGGCCGAGATGCTGCCGGACGATGTCGTCGTCCTGGCCGACCTGCGGGCCACCCTGGTGCCGGCCTCCTGGCCCGTCGCCCTGGCCCGGTTCCCGGACACCGCGCGCGGCGCCGCGTTGCGCGCCGCGACGCTGGAGCGGCTGGCGGCGCTGCGCACCCCGGTGGCCGGGCCGGTCGCCGCCGCCGTCACCCACGCGCTCACCGAACCGGAGCCCGTACGCGCCCGTACCGCCGCCGCTGCCCGGGTGCACGGCACGCTCGCCAGAGCGCTGCACCACACCCTCACCACCGCGGGCGCCGTCTGCCGCCCGCCGCACGCGGGCAGCCACCTCTACGCCGACTTCGACCCGCTGCGCCCGGAACTGGCCGCCCGGGGCATCACCGGACCGGCCCACCTGGAAGGCGCACTCGCGCATTGGGCGGCGCGCGGCGGGCACCGGTTCGGCGACGATCCGCGCGCGCTGCGCGTACGCCTGAGCACCGAAGTGCTGCTCGGTCCCGACGCCGGGCACCGGCAGCAGGTCCTCGACGCTCCCGACCCTCTGCGACCGCCCCACGTGACCGAGGCATTGAGCGCCCTGTCCGCGACCCTCGCCGCGCTCACGGACACCGGTTCCCCGTAGCCGCCCGGCTCCGCCGCCGTCCGCGCCTGTCCGTCCCTCCCTCTCCCTCCCGTCCCGGCTTCCGTCCCTTCCGGCCTTCGTCCCCGGCCTCCGCCCGTACCCCGGTGGCCGTCCCGCCCGGCGCCACGGCCGGTCACGCCCACCGAATGGAGCCCCTCGATGACCGAACAGACCGAACGTTCCCTCACCGAGCCGCTGCCACCGGCCACCGGCCCGCACCCGGCTGCCTCCGCACCCCCGCCGGTCCGTCCGCTGCGCGAGATCCGCAGCTGGCCCCGCGACTTCACCAACCGGCTCACCGCGCCGCTGCCCGGCGTACGCGCCCTGGCCCGCATCGCCCGCGAAGGCCAGCTGCGGCCGTCCGCACAGGCCCTCCTCGACATCCCCGAGCTGCCCTTCGAGCCGGGCCCGATGCCGCGGCCCGGCCCCCACGACCTCGCCGTGACCTGGGCGGGCCACGCGAGCTGGGTGCTGCGCATCGGCGGGCTGACCGTACTGACCGACCCCGTGTGGTCCCGCAAGATCCTCGGCACCCCGCCCCGCGTCACACCGGTCGGCGTCCGCTGGCAGGACCTGCCGCCGGTCGACGCCGTCGTCATCAGCCACAACCACTACGACCACCTCGACGCCCCCACCCTCAAGCGGCTGCCGTCCGACACCCCGCTCCTGGTGCCCGCCGGCCTCGCCCGCTGGGCCCGCCGGCGCCGCTTCACCCACGTCACCGACCTGGACTGGTGGGAGGCCGTGGAACTGCCGGGACCCACCGGTCCGGTCCGCTTCGACTTCGTCCCGGCCCACCACTGGAGCAAGCGCACCCTGACCGACACCTGCCGCTCCCTGTGGGGCGGCTGGGTGCTGACGGCGCCGGACGGGCGGCGGGTGTACTTCGCCGGCGACACCGGGTACGGCCACTGGTTCGAGGAGATCGGCGGCCGGTACCCCGGCATCGACCTGGCGCTGCTGCCGATCGGCGCGTACGACCCGCGCTGGATGCTGCGCCCGGTGCACACCGACCCCGAGGAAGCGGTCCGCGCCTGCCAGGACCTGGGCGCCCGCGCGATGGCCCCGATGCACTGGTCGACGTTCCTGCTGTCCGCCGAAGCGCCCCTGGAGCCGCTGCACCGCGTACGCGCCGCCTGGGAGGCCGCCGGGCGTCCGCGCGCCGACCTCTGGGACCTGGCGGTGGGCGCGTCGCGGGTTCTGGAGGGCGGTCCGGGGGAGGGGGCGAAAGAACCGTCGGAGGTGGGGTCGGGGGAAGCGTCGGGGGAGGTCCGGTGACGCGTAGGGGCGTTCAGACGGCCTTGCCGTGGCGCAGCCGCCGCCACACCGTGGGCGCCCCGCTGACCGCCAGCGTCAGACCGACCGCCGCCGCCACACCCTGCCACGGCTCGCTGAACAGCGAACCGCCCAGCAGGCCGATGAGCTGGTACGTCACCGCCCAGGCCAGACAGGCCGGCAGATCGCCGTGGGCGAAGCGCCGCAGCGGCATCCGGGACAGCAGGCATGCCAGCATCACCGGGATCCGCCCGGCCGGCACCAGCCGCGACAGCACCAGTACCAGCACCCCGTGCTCGCGGAGCTTCGTCTGCGCCTGCGCCAGCCGCTCCGGTGCGGCGCGGTCCCGCAGCTGTTCCAGCCAGCGCGATCCGTTGCGGGACCGTACGCCGCGCTGCCCGAGCCAGTACAGCCCCAGGTCCCCGAGGAAGGCGGCGAGGGCGGCCAGTCCGAAGACGATCAGCAGGGCCCACGGCGACCCTTGGTGGAAGGCCACCACAGCGACGGAGCTGACCACCGCGCCCGTCGGCACCACCGGCACCAACGACCCCAGGACCACCAGCAGGAACAGCGACGGGTAGCCCACCACCTGCTGGGTCGCCTCGGCGGGCGCGCCGCCCGCCAGCCCGCCGATCACCGCACGGCCGCCAGCCGTACGGACTCGCCGTGCGCGAGCCGGTGCACCGCCACCTGGGGCGCCAGCCGCCCGGTCTGCCGCGCGAACTCGTCACCGGGGGAGTGAAACTCGTGCGGGCGCACCGCGTCCAGTCCGATCGGCCAGTACGTGCCGTAGTGCACCGGCACCGCGCTGACTGGCGCCAGCCGGGCCGCTGCCTCGGCCGCGCGCCGCGCGTCCAGATGCCCGTGCCCGAGGAACGGCCCCCAGCCGCCCACCGGCAGCAGCGCCACGTCACAGGCGCCGACCTCCTCGGCCATGGTGTCGAAGAGCCCGGTGTCACCCGCGAAGTACGTCACCGCCGCGCCGTGCACCACATAGCCGAGCGCCGGGACCCGGTGCGGGCCGTACGGCAGCCGGCGCCCGTCGTGGGCCGCGTGCACCGCGCGGACGGTCAGCTCACCGGGCCCGTCCCCGTCTCCGTCCGGGTGCGCGGCGCGGACCGTGACCGACTCGCCGGGCCGCAGCTCGGTGACCGGCAGCCCGCGCGCCGCCGACACCCGACGCAGTCCCGGCACCGCGGCGACGGCGCCGCACGGCACGACGACGCGGGTGCCCGGAGCGAGGCGGGACAGCGAGGCGGGGTGCAGGTGGTCGGCGTGCAGATGGGAGACGAGCACCGCGTCGGCACGGGCCGCGGCGGGCGGCGGGAGCTCGCCCCGGCGGCGCCGCAGGTGGGCCAGCCGCCGGGTGAACAGGGGGTCCGTCAGTATCCGTACGCCGGAGTCGGCGACCGTAACGGTGGCATGTCCCCACCAGGTGACCTCCACCGCCACGATGACCTCCCGACCGGAAACGACGCGCCACGCGAAGGCGGCACGGTGTCCTTCCGCCGTACGCCCCACCCTCCGATCCTGCCTCATCGCGCCTCGGGACAGGTCAGGACGGGCCGGGACCGGGGCTGGGGCCGGGGCCGCGGGCGGTCCGGCTTCCGGTGTGCTCCGCGGCGCGCCGGACGAACATGGCATACAGGTCGCGCGCCGCCCGGGGCACCGAGCCCGCGCGGCGGCGCTGGATCACCATCCGGACCTCGGTGGCGTCGTCCGCCAGCGGACGGCAGGTGATCGCGCCGCTGCGCTCCAGCGGATCGCCGAGCACGCTGTAATCGGGCAGCACGGTGGCGCCGAGCCCCTCCGCCACCATCAGTTTGCCCATCTCGGCGCCGTCGGTCGAGTACGAGAAGGACGGCGTACGGCCCCGGAGCAGCCGGTGTACGTAGCGGTGCATGACGTACCCGGACCGCATCACGATCAGCGGCTCGGCCAGCAGCTCGGCGACGGTGACCGCCGTCAGTGCCGCCAGCGGGCTGTCCGGGCGCACACAGACGACCGGACGGCCCCGCAGCAGCTCGGTGGTGTGCAGGTCGGGCGGCAGATCGTCGCCCCGGAGATAGTTGACCAGCCCCAGGTCGAACCCGCCCTCCGCCAGGCCCTGCTGGATGCCGTCCTGCTGGGCCGCGACCACCTCCACCTGCGTCAGCGGATGCGCGGCGCGGAACTCGCGGACGGCCGGCACCAGCAGCGGGACCGTCGCGGCGTTGACCGTGCCCAGCCGCACCATCCGGCTGACGTGGTGCTGGTCGTCGGCCGCCCGGCGCAGCCGGTCCACCGCGTCCAGCACCCCGGCGATGTGCGGCAGCAGCTCCCGCCCCTCGTCGCTGATCTTCGCGCCGGACCGCTTGCGGTCCAGCAGCTCCACCCCCAGCTCCCGTTCCAGATTGCGGACGGTCTCGCTCAGCGCGGGCTGCGACAGGTGCAGTTCCTCCGCCGCCCGGCGCAGCGAGCCGAGCCGGGTGACCGCCGCGAGGTATTCCAACTGCTCCATGCGCACGGCGACCTGCCTCCGACCGATTCCGGGGACCGGCGAATTCACCGGTTTCTGGGGTGGTGGAAGGGGGACCCTATCACCACCTCGCGGATGCCTTGTCGACCTGCGGCGGCCACCTGGGTAAACTCCCTGACGAGGCGGGAAAGCACGGCCGGAAGTGGCCGTACCGCCGAATTGTTGCGAGGAGGTGACGTGTTGATGAAAAACCCCGGGCGGCTCACTCAACGGCGTCATGTGGACCTCGTACGCGTCTCCAGCGCCCTGTGTCGGCGCTCCGGCCGGTAGCAGCGCCACCGGACCGGCATTCTTCGGCAGTTGCTCGTCGGGCCGGTTGATCCGCACTCCGGGCACTGCTCAGGTACGCCGCTTTTCTCCTTCCGGCATTTGTGGAAATGGCCGGTTGAGTGCCGCCGTGTGAGCCCGCCTTTGCGGGGCGCCGGGGCCAGAAGAAACACGCGCGGACCGATGTCGTATCCCCCCTTCTTCCCCCTTCTTCCTCCTCCCTTTCCCTTCTCTCCCTTCCGTTCTTCCGGGGCGGTTGCGTACGCGTACCCGTGACCGCACACCGCCCCAGCACGCTCTTCCAGACCCGCCGGGAGTCCCCCATGTCCGTACCGCCCCCCTCCGAGCCGCTCCGCTTCGCCTACTGGGTGCCCAACGTCAGCGGCGGCCTGGTCACCAGCACCGTCGAACAGCGCACCGACTGGGGCTACGACTACAACCGCGAACTCGCCGTGCTGGCCGAGCGCAACGGCTTCGACTACGCGCTCACCCAGGTCCGCTACATGGCCAGTTACGGCGCCGAGAACCAGCACGAGTCCACCTCCTTCAGCCTCGCCCTGCTGCTCGCCACCGAGCGCCTGAAGGTCATCGCCGCCGTCCACCCCGGCCTCTGGCACCCCGGCGTGCTGGCCAAGCTCGGCGCCACCGCGGACCAGCTCTCCGGCGGGCGGTTCGCGGTCAACGTCGTCAGCGGCTGGTTCAAGGGCGAGTTCACCGCGCTCGGCGAGCCCTGGCTGGAGCACGACGAACGCTACCGGCGGGCCGAGGAGTTCATCACCGCGCTGCGGAGCATCTGGACCGAGGACCACGCCCGGCTGGCGGGCGACTTCTACCGCATCCGCGACTTCTCGCTCAAGCCCAAGCCGCTGAACACCCCGGAGCGCCCGCACCCGGAGATCTTCCAGGGCGGCAACTCCACCGCCGCCCGCGCCATGGCCGGCCGGGTCTCCGACTGGTACTTCAGCAACGGCAAGGACTTCGCCGGTGTCACCGAACAGCTCACCGACGTGCGGGCCTCGGCCGCGGCGGCCGGGCGGTCCGCGCCCCGCTTCGGGCTGAACGGCTTCCTCATCGCCCGCGACACCGAGGCGGAGGCCCGGGAGGTGCTGCGGGAGATCGTCGCCAAGGCGGACACCGAGGCCGTACGCGGCTTCGGGGAGGCCGTGAAACAGGCGGGAAGGTCCGCCGCCGACGGCAAGGGCATGTGGCAGGACTCGTCGTTCGAGGACCTCGTCCAGTACAACGACGGCTTCCGTACGGGCCTGATCGGCACCCCGGAGCAGATCGCCGAACGCGTCGTCGCGTACAAGCGCCTCGGCGTGGACCTCTTCCTGCTCGGCTTCCTGCACTACCAGGAGGAGGTCGAGTACTTCGGCAAGCGCGTGCTGCCGCTCGTACGCGAGCTGGAATCCCAACTGCCCGACGCGGCCGGGCACTCCGCCGCAGCCCTGGCCTGACGGCCGCGAAGCCGGCCGTTACGTTCCCATCGGCAGACGGCCACGCCCACTTGGTACTCCTGACCGTCCCTCCCATCCGGTACCGCCGACCGTCCCATCCGAGGTGACCCGCCATGTCCACCATCCTCTCCGTCTCCGGAAGCCCCTCCGCCACCTCCCGCACCGCCCGCCTGCTGCGCCACCTGGACGCCAGGCTCTCCGCCGAAGGCCACCGCGTCATCGAGCTGGACGTCCGTACGCTGTCCGCCGAAGCCCTGCTCGGCGCCGACTTCCAGCACCCCGACATCGTCCGGGCCGCCCGACTGTTCGCGCAGGCCGACGGCGTGGTCATCGGCACGCCCGTCTACAAGGCCGCCTATTCGGGGCTCCTCAAGTCGCTGCTCGACCTGCTGCCCCAGTACGCGCTGGCGGGCAAGACCGTGCTGCCGCTGGCCACCGGCGGCAGCACCGCCCACGTGCTGGCCATCGACTACGCGCTGCGTCCGGTGCTCTCCTCCATGGGCGCCGCGCACATCGTGCAGGGCTGGTTCGTCCTGGACCGCCACCTCGACGTACGGGAGGACGGCACGCTCGGCATCGAGGCGGGCACTGCCGAAGCCCTCCACCAGGTCCTCGACCAGTTCTCCGGCGCCCTCGACCGCGCCCCGCTGCTCGCCGCCGCGAGCTGAACCACCACCGGGAGGAAGCCCGTGACCACCACCGCCCCCACCGCACCCGCCGACCCCGCCGCGCCACCGGCCGACGCGGCGCACGTCATCGCCGACGACGCCGAAGCGCTCGCCGTGGCGGCCGCCCTGGCCGACGCCTTCCGCCCCGGCGCGGCGGAACGGGACGCGCGGCGACGGCTGCCGCGCGAGGAACTCGACCGGCTCTCGGCGAGCGGTCTCCTCGGCATCACCGTGCCGCGCGCACACGGTGGCGCCGACGTCACGGCCGGGACGCTGGCCGAGGTCTTCCGGCTGCTGGCCGCCGCCGACCCCAGCCTCGCCCAGATCCCGCAGAGTCACTTCGTGTACGTGAACGTGCTGCGTGCCCAGGGGAGTTCCCGCCAGCAGGACTTCTTCTTCCGCGAGGTGCTGGCCGGGCGCCGCTTCGGCAACGCGCAGTCGGAGGCGGGCACCCGGCACGTCCAGGACATCCGCACCCGCCTGGAGCCGGACGGCAACGACGGTTACGTGCTGACCGGAACCAAGCACTACTCCACCGGCGCCCTGTTCGCCCACTGGATCCCGGTACTGGCCCGCGGTCCCGAGGACAAGCTGCACGTCGCGTACGTACCGCGGGTCGCACCCGGCGTCACGGTCGACGACGACTGGGACGGCATGGGGCAGCGCACCACCGCCAGCGGCACGGTGCGCCTGGACGCCGTCTCCGTGCCGGCCGACCGTGTCGTACCGCACCACCTCACCTTCGAAGGCCCGCAACTGCACGGTGCCGTAGCCCAGTTGCTGCACGCCGCCATCGACACCGGGATCGCCAGGGGAGCGCTCACCGAAGCGGCCGGATTCGTCCGGACGAAGAGCCGGCCGTGGTTCGAGAGCGGCTTCGGCACGGCCGCCGAGGACCCGCTGCTCGTCCAGCGCTTCGGCGAACTCGAACTCCGGGTCCGCGCCGCGCACGCCCTCCTGGAGGCCGCCGCCCACGCCGTGGACACCGCCACCGCGGGGCTCACCGACGACACCGCCGCCGAAGCGTCCGTCGCGGTCGCCGCGGCGAAGGCGTACGCGGGGGAGACGGCTGTGGAGACCGGCAGCGCGCTCTTCGAAGTGGCCGGCACCCGGGCCGCGCTGGACGGGCTCAACCTGCACCGGCACTGGCGTGACGCGCGCACCCACACGCTGCACGACCCGGCGCGCTGGAAGGTGCAGCACCTCGGCCGGTACGTACTCAACGGGACCCGGCCGCCCCGGCACGGCCTCCTCTGACCCCTCCCCCTCTCCCTCCCCTCTTCCCTCCGGAGATCTCGTGAGCCTCACCTTCCACTGGTTCCTGCCGACCTACGGCGACAGCCGGCATGTCGTCGGCGGCGGACACGGCCTGCCCGCCGGTGCGGCGGGGGGCCAGCGCCCCGCTACCCTCGGCTACCTCACCCAGATCGCCCGCGCCGCCGAACAGCTCGGCTTCGAGGCCGCCCTCACCCCCACCGGGGCCTGGTGCGAGGACGCCTGGCTCACCACGGCGATGCTCGCCCGGGAGACCGAGCGCCTGAAGTTCCTGGTGGCCTTCCGGCCCGGCGTCGTCTCGCCCACCCTGGCCGCCCAGATGGCGGCCACCTTCCAGCGGCACGCGCCGGGCCGGCTGCTGCTCAACGTCGTCACCGGCGGCGAGAGCCACGAACAGCGCGCGTACGGCGACTTCCTCGACAAGGAAGCGCGCTACGCCCGCACCGGCGAGTTCCTCGGCATCGTGCGGGACCTGTGGCAGGGGAAGACCGTCGACTTCGCCGGTACGCATCTGCGGGTCGAGCAGGCGCGGCTGGCCCGCGTCCCCGACCCCGTACCGCCCGTCTACTTCGGCGGGTCCTCGGCAGCGGCGGGGGAAGTGGCCGCCCGGTTCAGCGACGTGTACCTGACCTGGGGCGAACCGCCCGAGCAGGTGGCCGGGAAGATCGAGTGGATACGGAAGCTGGCCGCCGACGCCGGACGCACGGTGCGCTTCGGTATCCGGCTGCACGTGATCACCCGGGACACCTCCGACCAGGCGTGGGCCGAGGCGCGCCGCCTGCTGGAGGGCTTTTCGCCGGAGGCGATCCGTGCCGTACAGGAGGGGCTGGCCCGCAGCGAGTCCGAAGGGCAGCGGCGGATGCTGGCGCTGCACGGCGGCAGTACGGACGGGCTGGAGGTCGCGCCCAACCTCTGGGCAGGCATCGGGCTGGTACGCGGGGGTGCGGGCACCGCCCTGGTGGGCAGCCATGCCGAGGTGGCGGAGCGGATCGCCGAATACCACCGGCTCGGCATCGAGGAATTCGTGCTGTCCGGGCATCCGCACGTCGAGGAGGCGTACTGGTTCGGGGAGGGGGTGCTGCCGCGTCTGGCGGAGGCGGGGCTGTGGAGCCGTCCGGGGGCGGAAGGAGCGGAAGGGGCGAACGGGACGGAGGTGGGGGCCGCGGCGGCTCCGCGGGCGGGTGTGCCGGACGTGCAGGTTCCGTTCGCCGGGAGGGCGTGACGCTACCGCCTGGGCCGGGGCCCTCCCGGCGCCGTCGCCCGGCAGGACTCGTCGCCCGCCCGGGCTCGCAGCCCGGCCGCGCTGTCAGTGGCCTGTGACACGCTGTACGCGTGATGCCCGGCGCGGTGTCCGAGCGTGACGAGCGGCGGGAGCGAGGTGAAGCGCGATGCGGCGGCACCGGTGGCGGACGGCGGGCGGCGCCCTGCTGCGGGTGTCGGCGGTCTGGGTGGTGTCCTCGCTGACACTGCTCGTGCTCGCCGCCCTGCTGCCCGACTTCCGCCTCCAGTCCGCGAACGGTGACAGCCTCACCCGTACGTTCCTCACCGCCGCGCTCGGCGCCGGAGCCTTCGGCCTGCTCAGCGCCCTGGTCTGGCCCCTGCTCGTACGGGCCCTGCTGCTGGTGCCCGCCCTCGTCCTCGGACTGCTGGTCTTCTTCCTGAACGGCTCACTGCTGCTGGTCGCCCTGGGGCTGATCCCCGAAGGGCGCGGCCAGGCCGCGCCCGAGACGGCCGTGATCGTCGCCGCCGTGATGTCCGCGACCTCGTCCGCCACCTCCACCTTCCTCGCGGTGCGGGACGACGAGGCGTACCGCCGCCGCCTGGTGCGGCTGGCCGGCCGACGGCACGGCCGCCGCCGCGGCGCCCCCGGCGACCCGGGCCCCATAGCCCCCGGCACGGTCTTCCTCCAGCTCGACGGCCTCGGCCACGACCTGCTGCGGGAGGCGACGAGTGGCGAGCGGCCCCTGATGCCGACGGCCGCGGACCGGCTCGGCAGCACCCACCGGCTGACCCCGTGGCGTACGGACTGGTCCAGCCAGACCGGCGCCAGCCAGCTCGGCATCCTGCACGGCAGCAACCACGACCTGCCCGCCTTCCGGTGGTACGAAAAGGAGACCGGCCGGCTGATCGTCAGCAACCGGCCGAGCGGCGCGGTAGAGCTCCAGCGGCGCGCCGTGGCCCGCACCGGCGACGCCGGGCTGCTCAGCTTCGACGGCGCGAGCCGCGGCAATCTGTTCAGCGGCGGCGCCGACCAGCTCGCCCTGGTGATGTCGGTGGCCGCCCGCCGCGGCCGGCACAACCGCTCCCGCGCCGGCTATTTCGCGTACTTCTCCGACCCGGCCAACGCGACCCGCACGGCCGTCTCCTTCGTCGCCGAGGTCTTCCGCGAGATCGGCCAGTCCCTGCGGTCCCGGTGTCGCCGGGAGACCCCGCGCGTCAAGCGCGGCGGCCTCTACCCGTTCATCCGGGCCTTCGCGACCGTCGTCGAGCGGGACGTGGTGGTCGCCGCCGTGATCGGCGACCTGCTCGCCGGCCGCACGGCCGTCTACGCCGACCTGGTCGCGTACGACGAGGTGGCGCACCACTCCGGCCCCCGGCACCGCGACACCCACCAGGTGCTGCGCTGCCTGGACCGCGCCGTCGGGCTGATCGCCGACGCCGCGCAGTACGCCCCCCGCCGCTACCGCGTCGTGCTGCTCTCCGACCACGGCCAGAGCCCCGGCGCGACCTTCCTGGAGCGTTACGGGCTCGGCCTGGAGGACCTGGTGCGGGCCGGCTGCGGACTGCCGGTGTCCCGGCGCGCCGGGCGGACCGCGAGCGGGGCCGAGGCGCGCGAGGCGGCCCGCGCCGCACTGCACCGCCCGGAGGGCGCGGATGGCTGCGGCCCGTCCGACCCCGTCGTCCTGGCCTCGGGAAATCTGGGCCTGGTGTCCTTCCCCGACCTGGCAGGGCGGGTCACCCGCGAGGAGATCGAACGCCGCCACCCGGCGCTGCTCGCCACCCTCGCCAACCATCCCGGCATCGGCTTCCTGCTCGTCCGCTCCGCCGCGGACGGGGCCGTGGTGCTCGGCCCCGGCGGCGCCGAGCACCACCTCGACACCGGCCGCGTCGTCGGCTCCGACCCCCTGGCCGGCTTCGGCCCGGCCGCGGCGGACGCCGTACGGCGCACGGACGGCTTCCCGCACACCGCGGACATCATGGTCAACTCCTCCTGCGACCCGGCCACCGGCGCGGTGCACGCCTTCGAGGAGCAGATCGGCTCGCACGGCGGGCTGGGCGGCGAGCAGAGCAGACCCTTCCTGCTGTGGCCCGCCGAACTGTCCCCGCCCACCGCCGACGGCGCGGAACCGGCCGGTGCGGAGCAGGTCCACGACATCCTGCGGCGCTGGCTGCGCGAGGTGGACGGCCCGCAGATACCCCTGGGGGGGCCGGTGGACGAACTGCGGCCAGGAGGGCCCGCGCCCGAAGTATTTTCACCGGCCGACGGTGCCGTGCGGGACAAAACCCGCTGATTTTGTGCAACGTTGCAGGTCGAAGACCATGAGCAGTCGCCCGGCACCTCCGGGCCCGCACAGCACGACGAGAGGCTCACCACAGCCATGCACGACCGGCACACCCGCCGCTTCGGTCTGGGAACCGCAACCTGCCTAGTGATGGGCAACATCATCGGCGGCGGCATCTTCCTGCTGCCGGCCTCGGTGGCGCCCTTCGGCACCGTGAGCCTGGTGGCCTTCGGCGTCCTGACCGTCGGCGCCATCGCGCTGGCCCTGGTCTTCGGACGGCTGGCCGAACGCCACCCGGACACCGGCGGCCCCTATGTCTACGCCCGTGAGGCGTTCGGCGACTTCGCCGGCTTCCTGTCGGCCTGGTCCTACTGGACCATGACCTGGGTGAGCAACGCGGCCCTCGCGGTCGCCGCCGTCGGATACGTCCACGTACTCTTCCCCGGCCACGACTCCAAGGGCATGGACCTGCTGGTGGCGCTGGTCGCGCTCTGGCTCCCGGCGCTCTCCAACTTCGCCGGCACCCGCTACGTCGGCGCGGTGCAGCTGGTCTCCACGGTCCTGAAGTTCGTCCCGCTGCTGTTCATCGCGGTCGTCGGGCTGTTCTTCTTCGACCCGGACAAGCTGGGCCCCTTCAACGAGGGCGGCGGCAGCGCGATCGGCGGCATGTCGGCCGCCGCGGCCATCCTGCTCTACAGCTACGTGGGCGTGGAGTCCGCGGCGATGAGCGCCGGCGAGGTGCGTGACCCCGAGCGCAACGTGGGCCGCGCCACCGTCCTCGGCACGATCGGCGCCGCCGTCGTCTATCTCCTCGGTACGGTCGCGGTCTTCGGTACGGTCGCGCACGACAAGCTGGTGGACTCCAAGGCACCGTTCTCCGACGCGGTCAACGCGATGTTCGGCGGCCAGTGGGGCGGCACGGTCATCGCGATCGCGGCGGTCGTCTCCATCGTCGGCGCGCTGAACGGCTGGACGCTGATGAGCGCCCAGTCGCCGTACGCCGCCGCCAAGGACGGACTGTTCCCCGCCGCCTTCCTGAAGAAGCAGCGCGGTGTGCCGACCTTCGGCGTACTGGCCGCCTCGGTGCTGGCCACCGCCCTGACCGTGATCAACTACCTGATCGGCACGGGCGGCGTCTTCGAGATCCTCGTACTGATCACGACGTTCTCGGCGACGGTGCCCTACCTGCTCGCCGCCGGCGCCCAGATCTACTTCCTGCTGACCGGCGAGCGCGACAAGGTCCGCCCGGCCCGCTTCGCCCGGGACCTGACGCTCGCGCTGGTCGCCTTCGGCTTCACCTTCTGGCTGGTGGCCGGCGCCGGATACGCGGCGATCTACCAGGGCGTGCTGTTCCTGTTCGCCGGCATCCTCGTCTACGCCTGCATGGCGGCCCGCCGCACCGGCCGCCGCCGACGCGCGGAAGAGGAGGCAGCGGCCGGCCGGACAGCCGATGCGGAGGCCGCGGCGGACGTCACCGGCGGCGACACGTCCGGCGCACGGCCCGCGGCCTAGGGCGTTTCTGATGGATCTCCGTGGGGGACGGAGCGGCGTTCGGTGCGTGCGCTCGGCGTGCGGTGTGAAGGGTCATGTGGCGGAGCCACCTGTCCCTTTGCGCCGTGCGGCGAGGGTGCGTGCCGGGCGTCGCGATGCCGCGGAGATCCGTCAGAAGCGCCCTAGGCGGGACAGCTCAGGCGGTGACCCCGCCGTCCACCACCAGTTCGGCGCCCACGGTGAACGCCGCCGCGTCGGACGCCAGGTGGAGGACCGCCGCCGCGATCTCGGCGGTGGCGGCCGAGCGGCCCGCGGGTACCTCGCGCCGCATCCGCTCGGCCTTCTGATCCGCGGTCTCGCCCGGCAGCGTCGACATGGGAGTGTCGACCTTGCCGGGCGAGACCGCGTTGATACGGATGCCGTCCTCGATGTGGTCGAGCGCGGCGTTACGGGTCAGGGCACTCACCGCGGCCTTGGCCGCGACGTACGCGCTGACCCCGGGGCGGCGCAGGGAAGCACCCAGGTTGGACGCGATGTTGACGATGGCGCCGCCGCCGTGGGCCCGCATATGGCCGATCTCGTGCTTCATCGACAGGAACGTACCGGTGAGGTTGGTGTCCAGGGCGCGCCGCCAGTCCTCCTCGGGGATGTCGGCGGTCGGCGCCGGAGGCACGAACACCCCGACGTTGTTGACGGCCACGTCCAGCCCGCCGTACCGGCGTACGGTCTCCGCGACCAGCGCGGCCACGTCCGCGCCACGGGTCACGTCGGCGGTGACGGCCGCCGCCTGACCGCCCGCGGCCGCCACGAGCGCGACCGTCTCCTTCAGCGGCCCTTCCGAGCGCCCGGCGACCACGACGCTCGCGCCCTCACCCGCGAACGCGAGGGCGACGGCCCGGCCGATACCGGTGCCGCCGCCGGTGACGAGCACGGTCTTCCCGGTGAAACGTGCGGTGGTGTTCATGGTGGTGAGCCCTCCAGGCGTGTCAGTGCAGTCTTTTCAAGAATGATCGGTCTCGAATAAGGGCGTGAGCCGGGACGTGCGTCGGCGGACAAGCGGAATCCCGACCCCGCCCCCCCCTGGCTGTCGCGCCCTCAGTCCAGCAGTGCCAGCGCCTGTTCCGCCGCGTCCCGGAGTCGCCCCGGTTCCTGACCGGACTTGCCCATCAGGCGCAGCCCCTGCATCAGCACGAGCAGCATCCGGGCCAGCGCCCGCGGGTCCCGGTCGGCAGGTAGTTCGTCCTGGGCCCGCGCCCGGGTCAGCGCCGAGGTCAGCGCGGTTTCCAGTACGGTCCAGCTCGCCTCGACCTGCCGGGCGGCGTGCCGGTCGTGCGCCGCCAGCTCCGCGGCCGTGTTCGTCACGAAGCAGCCACGCCCCAGGTCGTCGCAGGCAGCCTCCTCCGCGAACCGGGTCACCAGTGCCCGCACGGCGGGCAGCGCGGGCCCCGGTTGCGACAGCTCTTCGATGAGCCCCGGATCCGAGAGCCGGCTGTACCGCTCCAGGGCCTTGAGGTACAGGTCGTGCTTGCTGCCGAAGGTCGCGTAGAGGCTGGCCCGGGCGATGCCGAGGTGGTCGACGAGGTCGGCCATCGACGTTGCCTCGTAGCCGCGCCGCCAGAACAGCTCAAGGGCCGACTGGAGTGCGGCATCCGGATCGAATGCCTTGGTCCGTGCCATGGGAAGAACCCTAGGCTTTCGAGACCGACCGGTCAATAATGAGCGGGCCGGCGAGACGTGCGGATCAGCGGTCCAGTGCCTCCGCCACGCACGCGTCCAGTTCCTCGCGCAGCTGCGAGCATTCCCGTACCGGATCCTCGGTCGGGCACGTCAGCAGGTGGGCGAGGCGGTGCTGCGCGGCCTGGAGGTCCGCCACGCGTTCCTCGACGAGCCGGATGGCGTCGCGCAGCACGGCGCGCCCCGGTGGCCGCCGCCGGCCGTCCGGTCCGCGTTCGCCGAGCGCGGCGGCGGTGTCCGCGAGGCTCATCATGCCGCCCTGGTGCAGATGCCGGATCAGCGCGAGCCGGCGCAGTTCCGGACTGCCGTAGTGCCGGACGTTCGCGCGGCGTCCGGCGGGCGGCAGCAGTCCCACCTCGTCGTAGTAGCGCAGCGTGGACACCGGCAGGCCGAAGCAGCGGGCCACCTCGCTGATCGAACGCAGCTCGTCGTCACCGTCGTGGGGCACGGCCCCCACCTTGCGCTCAAGTCGGCTTGAGCGTCCAGGCTGAGCGGATCGGGCCCGGCGACGGACCGGGCCGGGGGGACGAAGGACGGTGAGCGATGCGTGTACGGAATGCGGCGGCGGGAGCAGGGGCGGGACCGGGCGGCGAGAAGAAAGCGGGGGAGCGGGCGGCGGCGGACCGGCCGCTTACCGCGACCGTCCCGGTGCTCGTGGCCGGCGGCGGGCCGGTCGGCCTGACCACCGCGATGTTCCTGGCCCAGCGGGGCGTGCCCGCCCTCGTGGCGGACAAGCGGGACCCGTTCACGGGCCCGCCGCGGGCGATGAGCAGCATCCGCACGCTCGAACTGCTCCGCGCGGCGGGCCTTGAGGACGTCGTCGAACGGACGGGCTGGTACGGGTCCGAGCCGTTCCAGGCCGTGTTCAAGGACGCCGCGCTGGGCGACGAACGGCAGCACGTGGCGCCTCCCGAGCCGTACGTACAATGGCTGCGGCACTGCAGCCCGGTCGACAGCAGGCTGATGCTCAACCACCTCCAGATACAGCGGCTGGCGTACGGCGAGCTGCTGCGGTGCGGCGGTGACGTGCGGCCCGGCATCGCCCTGACCGGAATCGAACAGGACGCGGACGGCGTACGGGTACGGCTCGCCGACGCCGCGACCGGCGCGGAGCACGGGATCGCCGCGGACTACGTGATCGGCGCCGACGGCGCGCACAGCACCGTACGGCGCCTCCTGGGCATCACCGTGCCCGACCGCGAGGTGGTCGCCCGGCTGCACACCGCCTTCTACCGGGCCGCCCTCCCGACCGAGGCGGCCGGTCTGCGCTCCTCCCTGTGCTTCGTGCGGAACGCGGACGTCTACGCGACGGTCTCCTCCGCGAACGGCCGTGACCAGTGGGTCTCCCACCTCATGGACTACCCGGGCCGGCCGGATGACAAGGACGGCATCGCGCCGCTCCCGGCGGACCGCGCCCTGGCCCTGCTGCGGTCCGCCATCGGCGACCCCGCCCTCTCCGCCGACCTGATCGCGGTGAACGCCCGGGAAGCGGCCGTGGGCGCGGCGTCGGCCTTCCGGTGCGACCGGGTCTTCCTCGCCGGGGACTCCGCGCACGTACAGAGCTCGGCCGGCGTGCTCGGCATGAACACCGGTGTCCAGGACGGCCACAACCTCGCCTGGAAACTCGCCGTCGTCCTGCGCGGACAGGCCGCCGAGCAGCTGCTGGACACCTACGAGCCGGAGCGCCGCGCCGCGGTACGGGCCTCCCTCGCGCTGTCCCGCACCATGCACGAGGGCTACCGCTCCCTCGGCGGCGCCGACCCGAACGAGCTGTACGAGCCGGCCGTGCGTGACTACATCCGGGCGATGATGCGCTACGCGTATCCGTCGGGCGCCATCTCCCGCCGGATGGTGCGCCCGCGCCGGACGCCCCGGACGGCGACGGCGCCGTCACCCCCGACCTCCTCCCCGGCCATGTCCCCCCAGGCCACCGTCTGCCGCACCGCTTCCTGGACACCTCCGTCGGGGACGCCTCCGCTGGGGACCTCCCCATCGGGAACACCCCCTCGGAGAACGCCCCCGAAGGCGACCGGATCTCCACCCTCGACCTCACCGGCACCGACTGGGCACTGCTCGCCGGGCCGCAAGGCGCGCCCTGGCTGCCCGCCGCCACGGAAGCGGCCGCCGCCCTCGGCATCCCCCTGACCGAGCACCGCGTCCCCGACGGCGTCTTCCCCGGACTCGCCCCCGACGGAGCCGTACTCGTCCGCCCCCACCACTTCGTGGCCTGGCGCGCGGACCGTCTCGCCGCCGATCCGGGCACCGCCGTCAAGCGGACGCTGGCCGCCCCGCTCGGCCGGGGAGGCGAACCGGACCGCCACGCCGTCTGACGGACGCCTGGCCACGGCAACACACCGGCAGGCCCGGCCCATTACCTGGCACGTAATCGACCCGTTCGCCGCGTCACGGCATCGTGGAGTCACCGGTTCTCGGGCCGGCGCACTCCGGCCCGAGAACCGGCCCACAAGGGGCCGTGGCGCACCGCGGAACCGTACACGTGACGAGATATGAGGAGTTCGGCCATGACGCAGACGGAAACCACCCGGCAGGCCGGTGCGGAGCGGTACGAGGACGCGGTCGAGCGGTACTTGGCGGCGTGGAACTCGGCCGGTCAGGACGGTGACGGTGTCACCGGGGCGGTTGCCGCGGCGTTCACCGAGGACGCCACGTACACCGACCCGCTCGCCGACACCGTGGGGCACGACCTGCTCGCCGCCGTGATCGCCGGGGTGCACGCGCAGTTCCCCGGGTTCGTGTTCCGGCGGCTGGGCACCCCGGACGGGCACCACGACCTCGTCCGGTTCGGCTGGGAGCTGGTGGCGCCGGACGGTTCGGCCCCGGTCGCCGGTTTCGACGTCGCCACCCTCGCGGCGGACGGCCGGATCCGCTCCGTCTCCGGCTTCCTGGACCGCGTACCCGCCATGTGAGCCGAAGCCAAGCCGGAGCCGGTGCTGGTGCCGGAGCCGCCCGCCGCGGGGGAGCGGGCTTTACGGCAGCCAGGTCCGCAGATGTCCGGCCGTCTCCGGGTCCGCCGGGAGGAAGGTCTCCAGGGCGAGTTCGGAGACGGTCACGTCCGTCGGGGTGTTGAAGGTGGCGATGGTGGAGATGAAGGACAGCACCCGCCCGTCGTGTTCGATGACCATCGGCAGGGCGTACGGTGCATGGCCGCCGTCTGCGGCCGTCTCCCGCCCGCCTTCGGGCAGCGGGTAGTTGCTGACTTCTTCGTAGACCGCACGAAGCGGTGCGGACCGCATGACCGCCAACTGCCGCTGCATCTGCGTCAGCAGGTGCTCCCGCCACTCCAGGAAGTTGCGGATGCGCGGGGCGAGCCCGTCCGGGTGCAGGGTGATGCGCATGGCGTTGAGCGGCGGCTCCAGCAGCTTGCCGCCGATGCCCGCCATCAGCGCCTGGATGCCCCGGTTCGCGGCGACGACGTGGTACGTGGCGTCGACGACCAGGGCCGGGAACGGCTCGTAGCCCGTCAGCAGCCGCTCCAAACCGGTGCGCAGCGCGTCCATCGACGGGTCGTCCAAGGGGGTCTCCGGGAATTCGGGCGCGAAACCCGCCGCGATGAGCAGTGCGTTGCGTTCCCGTACGGGTACGTCGAGGTGCTCGGCCAGCCGCAGCACCATCTCCTGGCTGGGCCGGGCGCGGCCGGTCTCGATGAAGCTGATGTGCCGGGCGGAGGAGTCGGCGCGCAGGGCCAGGTCGAGCTGGCTGACGCGGCGCCGTACCCGCCACTCGCGCAGCAGCGCGCCCACCCCCGTCGTGTCGGACGCCGTCTTCGAGGAGACCGCAGCAGTCGTCATGGCCGAACCGTAACCGATTCCGTACGCCTGTACGGGTTGTGGCGGTACGGGGTGGGCGCGAGCCCCCGGGGGCAGGGCGTGGCAGCGCCGGACGCATTCTCCGAAGAAAATTCGATGGTCGTGTCGATCCGGCGGTCTCCCGTTCGACGCAAGGGTGAGAGGCGGGGAGAGACCCCGTCCGTACGACCGAGGAGTCACCGTGCCGCGCTTCCTGACGCTGATCCGCATCGACGAGAAGAACGCCCCGGCGGAGGGCCCGAGCCCGGAACTCCAGGAGCGGATGGGCGCGCTGCTGGAGGAGATCACCAAGGCCGGGATCATGCTGGACACCGCCGGGCTCACCCCCACCTCCGAGGGCACCCGGGTCACCTGGTCCGGCGGGCAGCTCAGTTCGACCGACGGCCCGTTCACCGAGACGAAGGAGGTCGTCGGCGGCTACTCCATCATCCAGGCCAAGGACAAGGCGGAGGCCCTGGAGTGGACCAAGCGGTTCCTGCGCACCCACGAGGACTACTGGACCGTCACCGCCGAGGTCCGGGAGATCGCCGAGGGCTGCTGACCCCGGCCGTGCTTGTCGCCCCCGCGCACGGCTGATCTGATGTGGCCGTGACGGCAGCAAGCACGACCGACGCGGTCGAGACGGTGTTCAGGATCGAGTCCGCGCGGATCATCGCCGGTGTCACCCGCATCGTGCGGGACGTGGGCATCGCCGAGGAACTCGCGCAGGACGCCCTGGTCGCCGCGCTGGAACAGTGGCCGGAGTCGGGCGTCCCGGACAGGCCGGGCGCCTGGCTCATGGCCACCGCCAAGCACCGCGCCATCGACCTCGTCCGCCGCAAGGAGACGTACGCGCGCAAACTGGCCGAGGTCGGGCGGGCACTGGAGGACGTACCGCCGCCCGAACCGGCGGATGCCGAGGACATCGACGACGACCTGCTGCGGCTGATCTTCACCGCCTGTCATCCCGTGCTGGCGGCACCGGCCCGTATCGCGCTCACCCTGCGGCTGCTGGGCGGGCTGACCACACCGGAAATCGCCCGGGCCTTCCTCGTCGCGGAGCCCACGGTGGCGCAGCGCATAGTGCGCGCCAAGCGCGCGCTCGCCGAAGCCCGGGTGCCCTTCGAAGTCCCGTACGGCACCGAACGGTCGGCCCGCCTCTCCTCCGTCCTGGAGGTCATCTACCTCGTCTTCAACGAGGGGTACGCCGCGACGGCCGGCGACGACCTGGTGCGCCCGGCCCTGTGCGAGGACGCGCTCCGCCTCGCCCGCGTCCTCGAAAACCTGATGCCGGGCGAACCCGAAGTGCACGGGCTGGCGGCGCTGCTGGAGTTCCAGGCGTCGCGCATCCCCGCCCGTACGGGACCCGGCGGCGAGCCGGTGCTGCTCGCCGACCAGAACCGCGCGAAGTGGAACCGTATGCTCGTCCGCCGCGGCGTCGATGCCTTGCACCGCGCCGGGCACGGCCCCTACTCGCTGCAGGCCGCGATCGCCGCGCACCACGCGGTGGCCACCCGGTACGAGGACACGGACTGGGCCGCCATCGCCACCCTCTACGACCGGCTCCTCGCACAGACCCCGTCCCCGGTGGTCGAGTTGAACCGGGCGGTCGCCGTGTCGATGGCCGAAGGCCCCGCCGCCGCGCTGAAACTGGTGGACGCGCTGGCCGCCGACCCCGCCCTGAAGGGCTACCACCTGCTGCCGAGCGTCCGGGGCGACCTGCTGGAGCGTCTGGGGCGGGCGGCCGAGGCGCGCGGGGAGTTCGAACGGGCGGCGGCCCTGGCCCGCAACGCGCGGGAGAGGGAACTGCTGCTGGCCAGGGCGGCCCGCACGGTCCCCGGGCCACGCTGAAGCGGCGCGAACCGGGCGGCGGAATTTGCGGCTTTCTCCGCTCTCAGCCCAGGTCGAAAGCGTTGCGCAGCCCGAGCCGGTGCCGCGTCTCGTCGTGCCTTCTGAACGCTGCGAACTCCGGAGCGCGGTACAGCGGAGTGACCGTGCACCGCTCGGCGGCGGAACCGGACGCGTCCAGCAGCGCGTTCACGGCCTGCCGCGCGGACGCGTTGGCGCCCTCCATCGTCGCCAGGTCGATGTCGACGGCCACATAGTCCCCGGCGAGGAAGAGATTCGGGATCGCCGTACGGGACGTGGGGCGGTTCAGCCAGGAGCCGGTGGGGTGGATCAGCAGCTGTTCGTCGTTGACGGGATGCGGTGTGCCGAGCCCGGACACGGCCGGGTCCAGGAACCAGGAGTGCAGCGTCGCGTCACGCAGCACGGCCTTGCCGGTGTCGTTGAGACCGGCCTTCAGCTGTGACCACACCTCCCGCGCGACCTCCTCGCGCGTGCACTGCTTGGCCGTCTTCCCGTACAGGATGCCCGGCCGGTCCCACTCCGAGATGTCCACCGACAGGCAGTCGGCGGCCGTCCCGTCCCCGTAATCGGCCGGGAAGTCGCGGTCCTTCCAGTACTGCGCCTGGCCGACCGCGGTCAGTGACCACGGTGAGTCGATGTGGTTGACGTGCCCGTGGATGACGGGCGTCGGCTCGGTCAGATAGAACTGGATGCCCGTCATCCAGTCCGTCGCCAGCTTGTCGCAGCGCGCCAGCTGCGGGTCGGCGGCGCGTACGGCGGCGTTCCAGGTGGTACGGGCGTGCTCGACCGGCATCGCCTGCACGAAGTGGTCGGCGACGACCGACTGCCGGATGCCCTGCGGGTCGGTGATGACCGCCTCCGCGATCCGGCCGCCCGCGAGCCGCAGTTCCTGTACGGCCCACCCGACCTTGAACTGCACCCCCAGCGACCGCAGATGCGCCACCCACGGGTTGATCCACGCCTCGTTGGTGGGCAGGTTCAGCACCCGGTCGGGCTGCCCGTCCGCGCCCCGCCCCAGCAGGTTGAAGACGAACGCCTCCGCGCACGTCGCGACGGTCCGGGTGGAGGCGATCTCCGCCTTGGTGGCGACGATGTTGCGGGTCAGGCCGATGGCCAGCAGGCGCTGGTAGTCGGGGGACATCGAGGCGGCGCGCAGGAAGCGCCACCACGGAGTGTGCTCCCAGACGTCCAGGCGGCGCCGGTCGCAGCTGGTGAGGAAGACCAGCAGCCGGTTGGCGAAGTACGCGATCTCGTGGACGGGCAGGCGGGTCGCGGTGTCCAGCAGCCCCGTCACCATGCGCAGGAACGCGTCGGGCGTCAGGACCGGCGGGGGAGTGCCGACGGAGGAGAACGGGATCCGGATGTCCTCCCGGCCGCCGGTACGGGCGAACATCACCTCGGTGGAGGCCACCAGGTTGTCGTGACAGCCGTTGGCGTTGCCGGGGAACGGGATGCGGCGCAGGGTGTCCGGGAGATTGTGGTAAATGCCCGGGATGAAGCGGAAGCCGTGCTCGCCGGGCAGCGGCCTGCGCCCTCCGCGCGCGCTGCCCGGCACGTCCATGCTGCGGGCCTTGCCGCCCAGCCCGCCGGGCTTGCGCTCGTACACGGTGACCTGGAAGCCGCGTTCGGCCAGCTCGTGTGCGGCGGTCAGCCCGGCCACACCGCCGCCCAGGACCGCCACGGTCCGGCCCGCGGCACGGCGCCGGGCGACGGCCGGCGCGGGCGCGGCGGCCGCCGTACCGCCGGCCCCGAGGGTGAGCGCGCCGCCCACCGCGGCGGCCCGGCCCAGGAAGGCCCGCCGCGGGCTCCCGCCACCGTCTGCACGCTCCTGCTCCATACGGTTCAGGTTGCCCACGGTTACTCCCCACTACGCCACGTAACGGACGCCTCGTCAGCCGCTGGAGCATAGAAGCGGCCCGCGTTCCCCGGAAGCCGATGGCGTGCCCGTCCGCACATTGGCGGGAAAGCGTCCTCGGCGTGCCACGCTGGAACTGCTGCAATCAACAGGGCGCGGACGGCCCGGCGGTACGGGCGGTACGTGCGGCCATGCGCTGTGAAGGAGAGGCGGAGCGAGATGAACGCTCAGGTGGACCCGCTGACGGACAAGGAGATCGAGGACCGTCTCGCGGAGTTGCCCGGCTGGTCGGTGACGGACGGCAGGCTGACCCGCACCTACACCTTCGGCAAACATCTGCCGGCCGCCGCGATGGTGATCCACGTCGCCCAGATCCAGGAGGAGCTGAACCACCACGCGGAGCTGACCCTCGGCTACAACACGCTCGCCGTCGCCGTGCACACCCACAGCGCCGGCAACGCGGTCACCGCCCTCGACTTCGCCCTGGGACAGCGGATCGAGGAGATCGCCACCGGCCACGGGGGGCGCTGAGCGGGAGCCGGGCGGGAACGCTCAGCTCTTCGCCCCCGGGGTGCCGCCGCCGGACTTGCCGGAGCCCGTGTCCGTGTCCGTGTCAGCGTCCGTGCCCTCGTCCTCGGAGGCAGGCGCGTCCGCGTTCTCCATCCGGGCCAGTTCGGCGTTGAACTGGGCGCCGCTCAGCAGCGACAGGTGGGAGAACCACAGCCATATCAGGAAGACGACGGGCCCGGCGAGCGACCCGTAGAGCCGGTTGAACGTGCCCACGTACGAGGCGTAGAACGTGAAGCCCGCCGACGACACCAGCCACAGCAGCACCGCGACCACCCCGCCGGGCACCGCGCGCCGGCCGCGGGTCCGCGACGGTCCCGTGCGGAAGAGCACCATCACCAGGACGACGGCCAGCAGCAACAGCAGCGGCCACTGCAACAGGTTCCACGTCGCCGCGCCCGCCTCGCCGAGCCCTAGGCCCCGCCCGGCCGCACTCGCTATCGGCCCGCTGACCAGCAGGACGACCGCGCTGCTGATCAGCAGCGCCAACAGCAGCAGCGCCGTCGCCAGGATGCGCGGCGCCTTGCGCCACGGCGGCCGGTCGTCCTTGACGCGGTACATGGCGTGCAGCGCCCGCCGGAACACCGCCAGGTAACTGCACGACGACCACAGGGCGCTGACCAGCGCGCCCCCGACCAGCATCCACACCGCGGTCCGCTGCTGCGCCATGGTGACCAGGGCCCGGCGGACGGCCCCGCCCGACCCGGCCGGGGCGAGGGCGCTGATGTGGTTGATCAGCTCCTCGGTGGACGCCGGGTTGGCCAGGCCGACCAGCGAGATGGTGACGATCACCGAGGGCAGCAGGGCCAGCACCGAGTAGTACGTCAGGCTGGCCGCCCAGTCGGACACATCGTCGTTCCAGATCGACACCGGGGTACGGCGGGCCGCGGCCCGGATCCGGGGCCAGCCGGGCAGCGCGGTGCCGCGGGCGCGCGGCCTGCCTGCGCCGGCCGTGAGCAGCGGTGGCCGCAGCCCGTGGTCCGTACCGTCCCCGCCCATGTGTGACCGTCCTCTCCTCGTGCCGTGCGCGCCGGGCGCGCGTTCCGTCTGCCCGTTTGCGCAGCGTACAAGCGTGCGCGGAGCGCTCCTTTCGGAGGTGCGCCGTGGTAGGCGTCTTTCTGCGGCCGGAACCGGTGGCCGCGTGACACCGCGCGCCCCCGCGTGTCCAACGCAAAAGCCGACAATTCCGATGTGACCGGTAAAGATGGGACAGGAAAGGAAGGAGCCGGTGAGTGCCCGAGCCCAGCGACGCCCTGCTGGCCGTACGTGCCGGGGAAGGGGACGAGGGGGCTTTCGAAGTGCTCGTACGCCGCCACAGCGGTCAGCTCCTGCGCCTCGCGACCCGGCTGCTCGGCAGCCGCACCGACGCGGAGGACGCCGTACAGGACGCCTTCGTGAGCGCCTGGCGCCGCATCCCGGAGTTCCGCGGCGACGCCGCGTTCGCGACCTGGATGTACCGCATCGTCACCAACCGCTGCCTCAACCTGCTGCGGGCCCGCAGACCCACCCAGGACCTCGGCTCGGTACCCGAACCGAGCGCGCCCGAGCACGCGTCGTCACCGGTCCGGGCGGCCGAGTCGACCGCCGCCGTCGAGGCGCTGACGCGGGCGATGGACGGACTCACCCCGGAACAGCGCGCCTGCTGGGTGCTGCGCGAGCTGCACGCCCTGCCGTACGAGGAGATCGCCGCGGCGGTGGGCATCAGCCACCAGGCGGTCCGTGGCAGGGTCTTCCGAGCACGCCGCTATCTGACGGAGGCGATGGGCGCATGGCGCTAGGTGAGCACGACGACCCGATCCTGCCCTGCGGTCGCGCGCTGTCGTCCGTGTGGGAGGAGCACGAACCGGCCCCCGCGGGCCCGGACGCCGCCGGCCGCCCGGACGGGGACACCGGACCGCACGCCGGGCCCCCGGCCGACCCGCACGCCGCGCAGTGCCCGTACTGCCAGGAGGCGCTGACGGGCCTCGGCGTACTCGACACGTACGTACGCGAAGCCCGGCAGGCCGCCGAGGCCGCCGCCAGCGAGGAGGACGACCGGAGCACCGAACGCTTCACGGCCCGGGTGATGGACCTGGTCAGAACCGAACTCCGCCCGGGCAGGACCCTACCGCTCGGCGACCCCGAGGACGACGCGTGGATCACCGAGGCCGCGGCGGCCAAGTCCTTCCGCGCCGCAGCCGAGACCCTGCCGGACGTGCAGGCGGGCAGCTGCCGGGTCACCCTGCTCGCGCCGCAGGGCCCCATGAAGGTGGCACTGGAACTGGCGGCCGGCTACGCGTGGCCGCTGCCCGCCCTGGCGGACCGGGTACGCGAACGGGTCCGCGCGGCGGCGCGGGACGGCGTCGGCCTGGAGGTCGAAGAGATCGACGTCACCGTCGTCGACCTCGTCGAGGGGGACACGGGCGGTCCCGGCGGCTCCAACGGCCCCGGCTCCGGTGGCGATGGCTCCGGCGGCGCGGGTGCCGGAGAGGGGAGCAGGGCATGAGCCAGCTCATGAGCGGCGACTCGCAGCCGCGCACCGCGGTCCTGCGGGCCGCGGCCGCGGCCGCCAAGGACACGCCCGGCGTCGCCTTCCTCCGGCCCGGCCTCGGCGAACTGCTCCGGAGCACCGCGGCCGGCACCGGAACCCCGGCCGGGCGGAACGGCCGCGTGGCCGGCGTACGGGCCGACCGCGGACCCGGCCCCGGGCAGTGGCGGATCCGCGTCCACCTGGCGGTACGGCGCGGCCACCGGGCGCTGGACGTGGCCCGCGCGGTCCGGGCCCGCGTCACGGCGGAGGTGCAGGAAGCGCTGCGGACGGCCGGCGAAGCCGCGCCCGCCGTCACCGTGACGGTGACCGTCACGGACATCACCTGA
Organism: Streptomyces sp. NPDC033221; assembly: GCF_055577005.1. Classification (NCBI taxonomy): domain Bacteria; kingdom Bacillati; phylum Actinomycetota; class Actinomycetes; order Kitasatosporales; family Streptomycetaceae; genus Streptomyces; species Streptomyces sp. NPDC033221. The sequence continues at coordinate 139,626 of NZ_JBVIQN010000012.1, forward strand.
AGACCACCGCAGACGACCGCAGACCCTCAGGAGAAGGGCAGATTCGCCCAGGGCGAGGCCGGGTCCTGGCTGAGCGCACGGTGGATGTGCACCGCCTCCTGGTACGCCGTGCCGAACCAGCCGTTGTCGAAGGCCAGTACCCGGCCCAGGGCATACCCCGCCGAGAACTCCTGCCACGAGCCGTACGCCGCGCGCGCCAGCTCACCGGCGCGCAGTACGGCTTGCTCGGCTTCCGGCGGCGCGCAGTAGCGGGCCCCCAGACCCCAGCGGACGAGGCCGACGGCGTGCGCGTGGTCCAGGGCGACGAGCGACTTCACCTGCCCGTCCGCGGGCAGCAGTCCGTCCGTACGGAAACGTTCCTCGTACTTCTCCACCAGCTCCGGCACCTCGCCCGAGCCCTTGCCCGAGGCCTCGCCCGAGCCGTCGCTCCGCTCGCTCCGGGCGCGTAGCGCGGCCTCCGTCTCGGCCGGTACGAATCCGGCGTCGAGCAACTGGTCGAGACGCTGCCGCCAGGACGCCGGGTCGGTGACCGACCACTGGTCGCGCAGCAGCTGGGCGTCGGCCGCGTAATCGAGGAAGGCGGTGCCCAGCTCGTTCCACGGCACGCTGTGGTGCACGGCGATCGGCGCGCCGCAGGCGAGTCCCTGGGCGAGCGGACCGTGCAGCGGACCGCCGAGGTGCGTGGTGAGCAGCCCGCCCGGCCGCACCCCGTACTGGGCACGGAGGCGCGTCCAGATGCCGCGGTGCGCGGCGGAGGCCGGCAGGTACGCGGCACACGGCGTACCCGGGTTGACCGCCAGCTTCCACTTGTCGTTGGGCCAGTCCTGCGCCAGCTCATCGACGGAGACCCGGTCGAAGAGCTGCTGGGGGTGCCACGGCGGCAGCATGCCGCGGGTCATCACGGGGATGCACGTACCGCCGCCGGCCGGGTCCTCGTAGACCGGCAGCGGGTCCTGGCCCTGCTGGGGCACCACCAAATACAGGTCCTCGCCGGCCACCGCGGCGACCTGGCCTTCCCCGTCGCCTCGTGCGCCGGCCTCACACAACCGCCGTTCCGTGTCGGTCGGCGGCATCCATCCTGGAGTTCCCACGGACCAGAACCTTACGGTGGGCCGCCCGGCGGACCGGGAGGCGGGGTGCTTTGCCGGACCGGCAAGGATGTTTGCCTTATGGCGCCCGCTGCCGGACGCTCGCGACATGACCGACCACCACCACGGCACGCCCGCCCCGGTACGCGACCACGAGCACGACCACGGTCGCGGCCACAGCCACCACCACGAGAGCGCGCACATGGACTGGGACGCGCTCGCCGCCCACCTCGAAGGCGAGGCCGAGTTCCAGACACCGCTCCTCGAACAGGCCACGGCCTGGCTGCGGGACCTGCTGACGGAACCGTCCGGCCCCGGCGCCGACGGGGTCCGCCGGGTGCTCGACGTCGGCAGCGGCCCCGGCGTCACCAGCTGCCTGCTCGCCCACGCCTTCCCCCAGGCCGAGATCGTGGCGGTGGACCCCACCGAGGCGCTCCTCGAACGCGCCCGGGACCGCGCCGGCCGCCTCGGCCTCGGCGACCGGTTCCGCACCCGGGTCGCCGAACTGCCCGACGGCGTCGACGGCATCGGGGAGGCCGACCTCATCTGGTCCAGCAAGGCCCTGCACCACGTCGGCGACCAGGCGGCGGCGGTGGCCGCCCTGGCCCGCCTGCTGCGGCCGAACGGGCTGCTCGTCGTGTCCGAAGGCGGCCTGGCGCCCCGGATGCTGCCCCGCGACTTCGGTATCGGCCGCCCAGGCTTCCAGACCCGCCTCGACGCGGTGCACGACGACTGGTTCGTCCAGATGCGAGCCGCGCTGCCCGGCGCCCGGGACCTCGTCGAGGACTGGCCCGCCATCCTGACCGCCGCGGGCCTGCGGTCCCCGCGCAGCCGCAGCTTCCTGCTGGACCTGCCCGCCCCGCTGGGCCCGGTCCCGCGCGCCCAGGTCGTCCGGCAGCTCTCCCGGTTCGCCGAGGTGATCGGCGAGAGCCTGGACGAGGAGGACCGTGCCACCCTCGCCCGCCTCATCGACCCGGACGACCCGGCCGGCGTCGCCCACCGCCCGGACCTCTTCTGGCTCTCCGCCCAGTCCTTCCACACGGCACGGGCGGCCTGAGCCCGCCTGACGGCCCGGGACGACGCGGCACCGGCCGACCGCCGCCCCCGTAAGGCCACGTCCCCGTACCGCTGCGCGCCCCCGTTGGCGTGCTCGCGTGCGGTCGGTGGTGCCGTGGCCGTGCGGCGGTCGGCCGGTGCCGGGCGGGGTGGTGGCCCTCCCGGGCCGGGAAGACCCTCCACCACCCCGCCGTGTGATCAGCTCGCCGGCCCGTGGCGCGGGCGTGGCCGGGTCGGCGCGCTGAGTCTCAGCAGTTCAGGTAGGCGCGGTGGATCCAGACGCCGGTACGGCCGCCCCAGAGGTCGCCCATCACCCAGGAGCCCTCGGTGCCCCGCGCGTTCATCTTCTGGCCCCTGTTCACCTGGCCGAGGACCGGGTAGCCGGTGCCGGGGCCCCCGCGGTAGTTGACGCCGTTGTCGTTGACGGTGCAGACGACGGCCTGGACCGCGGGCGAGGCGGTGTGCCGGGCGGGGGCCGAGCCGGTGGCGGCGGTGGCCGCGGTGCCGCCGGCGAGGGCGAACACGGCCGCGGTGGCCGCGAGAGCGGCGGCGGCGCGAGGCTTGCGGATCATCTGGGTCTCCTCCGTTGCGGTTCTCTCGGTGCACCGGGGCCGTCGACTGTCCGGACCCGGCACCCATGACACTCGTCCTGTGCGGTGCGGCGGGCCAAGGGGTTTCCCGTCCCCCGCGGGCGGCGGGAAACCGGGAAACCGGGCGTGAGCTGGGAGGGGAGAGAGGAAGAGGAGGAGATCGGCGGGGTGGGAAGACGGCGGCGCCGCCGTCCCGGGCGGGGCGGCGGCGCCGGAAGGTGCTGCGCCCGGACCGGGGTCCGGGCGCGTACCTCAGCCGTTCATGGTGTCCGGGTCCGGACCCAGGCGTGTGCCGGAGTCCAGGGCCGCGATCGCCGCCATGTCGGCGTCGTCCAGCTCGAAGCCGAAGACGTCGATGTTCTCCTTGATCCGGGACGGGGTCACGGACTTCGGGATGACGACGTTGCCGAGCTGGAGGTGCCAGCGGAGCACGATCTGCGCGGGGGTGCGCTCGTACTTCTCGGCGAGCCCGGCGATCGTGGCGTCCTTCAGGAGGTCCTTGCCCTGGCCCAGCGGCGACCAGGCCTCGGTCGCGATGTGGTGCCGGGTGTGGAAGGCGCGGGCCTCGGACTGCTGGAGCTGCGGGTGCAGCTCGATCTGGTTGACCGCCGGGACGACCGACGTCTCGCCCAGCAGCCGCTCCAGGTGGGCGGGCTGGAAGTTGGAGACGCCGATGGCCTTGGCGCGGCCCTCTGCGTAGATCTTCTCGAAGGCCCGGTACGTGTCGACGTACGTGTCCTTGGCGGGCATCGGCCAGTGGATCAGGTACAGGTCCACGTACTCCAGGCCCAGCTTGGCGAGGGACGTGTCGAAGGCGCGCAGGGTCGAGTCGTAGCCCTGCTCGTCGTTCCACAGCTTCGTCGTCACGAAGAGCTCGTCACGAGCGATGCCGGAGGCGGCGAGCGCCTTCCCCGTGCCCTCTTCGTTGCCGTAGATCGCAGCGGTGTCGATGCTGCGGTACCCGGCGTCCAGGGCGGTCCCGATGGCCGAGGCGGCCTCGTCGTCCGGCACCTGCCAGACGCCGTAGCCGAGCTGCGGCATGGTGACGCCGTTGTTGAGGGTGATGTGGGGGACCTTGCTCACGAGCGAATCGATCCTTCAGGTCGGCGTACATGTTCTCCAACGTCAACGATCATCCGGTACGGAGCATTCCCGCGCACCTTCAGCGGATTCCGGCGAGCGTCGGTGCGGGCGCGGGTGCGGGCCCGGTGGCCGGGCGGGCCGTCTCGGCGGCGAGGGTGAGGGCGCCCAGGCAGAGCACGACCAGCCCCACGGCCAGCTCCAGGGCGCCCGCCAGGCCGGGCAGGCCGCGGGCTGGGCCCCCGCTGCCGGTCAGGGCATCGGCCGCGGTCCACGTGAGCCACATCGTTCCGCCCCACGCGAACACCGTCGCGGAGCCCAGCCAGGCCAGCGCGAGCGGCACCCGCGTACGCAGCCGCCGCCACGGCGCCCGGTCGGGGAAGAGGAGAGCGGCCAGCCCGGCCGCGCCGGCCAGCGCCAGCAGGCCCTGGACGACGCCGGAGGCGGCCGTGACGACGCTCCGCGCGGGCAGGGCCGCCGCTCCGGCGCCCGCCGGGACACCGAGGCCCCACAGCACGTCGACGACACCGAGTACGGCGAGGAGCACCGCCGCGGGCACGCCGAGCAGCCGCCGCGCCGCCCGGACACCGGGGGCCGGAGCGGGTACGGCTGCCAGCCGCCGGCGCAGCAGCGTGCCCCAGCGCCGGTGCGCGTAGCCCCAGAAGGCGCCCAGCAGGGTGATGCCCTCGACGATGAAGGCGCCGTAGACGAGGACGTAGACCCAGGGCTGGAGGAAGTCGCCGGACGCCATGGGGTTGGCCGCGCCGGTGAGGACGGCGATGGCGGAGCCGGTGGGCACGGTGATCATCAGGGGCGTGAGCAGCCCGGACGCCATCCACAGCGGCAGCGCGAGCAGCCAGGCGGGGGCGCGCAGGCCGGACGGGCGGGTGAGCGTGTACGCGATGACGGCGGCGACGGCGTCCATGAGGAAGGTGACGGCGTTGGCCGCGATCCAGGTGCCCCGGCCGGCCCTGCCCAGGTCCACGATGCCGATCCCGTAACCCAGGACCCACAGCAGTTTGAGGAGGAGGTACGGGGCGCAGGCCGCGAGGGCCACGCGCCCCAGGAGGACCTGGCGGCCCGTGAGCTGGTCGGAGTTCATGGACCTCAGCCTTCCGGCGGCTCGCGGACGGCACCTCGGGCCGGGGGATGAACCGCCTCCGCCGCACGGGGGAGGGGCCGGCGGCCGCCGGCGCACCTCACGACCGGTACAGCGCGTCCACCTCCGTGGCGTAGGCCGCCTCGATCGCCTTGCGCTTCAGTTTGAGCGACGGCGTCAGCAGGCCGTGCTCCTCGCTGAACTGGTGGGCCAGTATCCGGAACGTGCGGATCGACTCGGCCTGGGAGACCAGCGTGTTGGCGGCGACGACGGCCCGCCGGATCTCGGTCTCCAGGTCGGGGTCGTGCACGAGATCGGTCGGCGGCAGCTCCGGCTTGCCGCGCATGGCGAGCCAGTGCGCGACCGCCTCCGGGTCCAGCGTCACCAGAGCTGCCACGTACGGGCGGTCGTTGCCGACGACGATGCACTGGGCGACCAGGGGATGGGCCCGCACCCGCTCCTCCAGGACGACCGGCGACAGGGTCTTGCCGCCCGAGGTGACGAGGATTTCCTTCTTCCGGCCGGTGATCGTCAGATAGCCGTCCTCGTCGAGCGCGCCGAGGTCGCCGGTGGCCAGCCAGCCGTCGCGCAGGACGGCGTCGGTGGCCCGGGCGTTGTTCAGGTAGCCCTGGAAGACCTGGCCGCCGTGCAGCCAGATCTCACCGTCCTCGGCGATGTGCACGGTGGTGCCGGGGACGGGGGAGCCGACCGTGCCGAAGCGGGTGCGCTCGGGCGGGTTGGCGGTGGCGGCGGCGGTGGACTCCGTCAGGCCGTACCCCTCGTAGATGGTCACCCCGGCACCGGCGAAGAACAGCCCGAGCCGGCGCTCCATCGCCGAACCGCCCGACATGGCGTGCCGCACCCGGCCGCCCATCGCCTCCCGCACCTTGCCGTAGACCAGCTTGTCGAAGAGCTGGTGCTGCATGCGCAGCGGGGCGCCGGGCCCGGACGCGGTGCCGAACGCCTTGTGCTCCAGCGCCTCGGCGTAGCGGACCGCCACGTCGACGGCCTTCTCGAACGGGCCGAGCCTGCCCTCCGCCTCGGCCTTGCGCCGGGCCGCCGCGAAGACCTTCTCGAAGATGTACGGCACGGCGAGGATGAAGCTGGGCCGGAACGACTGGAGGTCCGGCAGCAGGGCGGCGGCGGACAGCTCGGGCTGGTGGCCGAGCTTGACCCGCCCGCGTACGGCCGCGACCTGCACCATCCGGCCGAAGACATGGGCGAGCGGCAGGAACAGCAGGGTGGACGCCTCGTCGCCGGGCTTGGAGTGGAAGACCGTCTCGTAGCGCTGGACGACGTTGTCGGCCTCCGCCATGAAGTTGGCGTGACTGATCACGCAGCCCTTGGGGCGGCCGGTGGTGCCGGAGGTGTAGATGACCGTCGCGGTCGCGTCCGGGGTGACCGCCATCCGGTGGCGGTGCACCACGTCGTCCTCCAGGTGCGCGCCCGCCGCGGCCAGTTCGGCGACCGGGTCGGCGTCCAGCTGCCACAGGCGGCGCAGCTGCGGCAGCCGGTCGATGACCGAGCCGACGGTCATCGCGTGGTCCTCGTGCTCGACCATGCAGGCCGTCACGCCCGCGTCGTGCAGCATCCAGAAGACCTGCTCGGCGGAGGAGGTGGGGTACAGCGGTACGGACTGGGCGCCCACGGACCACAGGGCGAAGTCGAACAGCGTCCACTCGTAGCGGGTACGGGACATGATCCCGACCCGGTCGCCGAAGCGGACGCCCTGCGCGAGCAGCCCTTTGGCCAGGGCCAGTACCTCGTCGCGGAACCGGGCCGAGGTCACGTCCCGCCACTGGCCGGTGGCGTCCTTACGCGCCAGCGCGGCCCGGTCGGGGGCCGACCCGGCATGGTCGAACACGGCGTCCGCCAACCCGCCGACGCGGGGCGCCGTCGCCAAAGGTGGGACGGTGAACTCGCGCAATGACCCAGCTCCTCGACGTGCTTCTCACAGGGCCGAGACCGTACCCCAACAGCGCGGCCCGCGGGAGGGGCGTCCTGCCCGCCGGACCGCCGGCATAGCCGCTGGTCATACGGCGAAAACGGGCTACTCCGGAGAAGCCCGGACATCGGCGGGGGCGGCCCGGCGCCGACGATCACGGCGCCGGGACCGGATCTGCACCAAATCTCTCCGAACGCGGCCGGCCGGGGAAGGACCGGCGGACCGGCCGGAAGGACACGACCGCACATCCGCGGCACATCCGGTCGTAAGCGGGGGTGAACGGGTCCGCCCTCGGCTCCGTATCCCAGGCGTCGGAGCGGCCGGCACCCGGCGTGGCACCGCCCGCGCCGCCCGGCCGCCGTACGTACCGGCGGTACGGACCCGAGCGGAACAGTACGAGGGGGAGAAGGAGCGATGACACAGCCATCGGGGCAGTCCACCCGGCAGTCCCGGCAGCCGTCCCGGTACGAGGCGGCCGCCACCGACCAAGCCCGCTGGACGGAGAGCAACCGTGCCCTCTGGGACGCCTGGACCGACGTCCATGTGCGCAGCGACCACTACGACGTCAAGGGCTTTCTGGCGGACGGGCCCCGGCTTCGCTATCCGTACTTCCACCGCGACGAGCCCGTCACCCATGACCTCGAAGGCGCGTACGCCGAGCCCGGTACGGACACCGCGGTCGCCGGGTACACCTGGGCGCACTCGCTCGGCGAGATCGTGACCAGCGTGATCCGGGCGGGGCTGCGGCCGGAGTTCCTCCACGAGTTCCCCTCCGCCTGGTTCCCGATGCTGCCCTACCTGGAGCGGCGTACCGACGGCAGGTACTGGCTGCCCGCCCGGATCGAGGGGGAGTGCCCGCTGCTGTTCACCCTGCGCGCCGCCGCACCGGCCGCCACCTGACCGCCGACGGCCCGACCACCCATGGAGCTGACGATGACCGGCAACAGCCACCACCCCGGCCTGCGCGCCCTGCAACGCCGTATCGGCCCGGCCCGCGACCACGTCCTGAGCCACCGCGTCTACGGCGAACTGACCAGCCTCGGCAGGGTCGCGGCCTTCCAGGAGCACCACGTCTTCGCCGTGTGGGACTTCATGTCGCTGCTCAAGAGCCTGCAGCGCGACCTCACGTGCACCGGCCTGCCGTGGGTGCCGCGCGGCCCGTCCGTCAGCCGCCGGCTGATCAACGAGATCACCCTCGCCGAGGAGAGCGACACCTGCGGGGACGGGTACACGAGCCACTTCGAGCTGTACGTGGACGCCATGCGCCACACGGGCGCCGACACCGGGCCCGTCGAGTCCTTCGTGGCCCTGCTGCGGGACGGCAACACGGTCGCCAAGGCGCTGCAGTACGCGAACGCGCCCGCGGGCGCGGCCGCCTTCACCGCCGCCACCTGGGACGTCATCGCCCACGCGCCGCTGCACTGCCGCGCCGCCGCGTTCGCCTTCGGCCGCGAGGACCTGATCCCCGGCATGTTCCAGCAGGTCACCGGCATCGCGGGCGCCCAGGAGCGGCTGGCGGCGTTCAAGGACTACCTGGTGCGGCACATCGAACTCGACGGCGACGCGCACACGCCGATGGCCCTGCGGATGCTCGTCGAGATCTGCGGTGACGACCGGGAGAAGTGGGCGCAGAGCGCGGAGACCGTGATCGAGGCGCTGCGGGCCCGGCAGGCCCTGTGGGACGCGGTGTCCGCGTCGTTGGACGGGCGGTGACGGGGCGCGGGAGACGCTCCGACCCCTTAGAGCCTGTGGCGCCCGGCTCCGGCGCCGACCGCGCCTACGGCAGCTGCAGCCGGTCGCCACCCGCCAGTATCGCGTCGGCCAGTGCGTCCGCCGGGCCCCTGGCCGCGCTGTCCCGCTCCCCGTACAGCAGCACGAAGTCCACCCCGCCGAGGTCCGGCAGCCCGGCGCGGGACGGCATCCGGACCAGGCCGGGCGGGATCATGCCGAGACTGTGCGCCATCACCCCGAGGCCCGCGCGGGTGGCCGCGATCAGACCGTTCAGGCTGCCGCTCGTACAGGCGATGCGCCAGTCGCGGCCCTGCCGCTCCAGCGCCTCCAGGGCACGGGCCCGGGTCACCGCGGGCGGCGGGAACACCACCAGCGGGACCGGCCGCCGCGCATCCAGCCGCAGCCGGTCGGTGCCGACCCACACCAGCCGGTCCCGCCAGACGAGCCGGCCGGTGGGCGCCTCGGCCCGGCCGCGCGCCGGTCCGGGACGGCGCTTGGCCAGGACCAGGTCGAGGCGGCCGGCCGCCAGCAGTTCGTGCAGGGTCCCGGACAGCTCGACGGTCAGCTCCAGGTCCACCTCGGGGTGGTCGCGCCGGAACTCCTCCAGCACCTCCGGCATCCGGGTCAGGACGAAGTCCTCGGAGGCCCCGAACCGCAGCCGGCCGCGCAGCCGGGTGCCGGTGAAGAAGCCCGCGGCCCGCTCGTTGGCCTCCAGGATCGTCCGGGCGAAGCCGAGCATCGCCTCGCCGTCCTCGGTGAGGTCCACGGCATGGGTGTCCCTGGCGAAGAGCCGCCGCCCGGCCGCTTCCTCCAGCTTGCGCACATGCTGGCTCACGGTGGACTGCCGCAGGCCGAGCCGGTGCGCGGCCTGCGTGAAGCTCAGCGTCTGCGCCACCGCGAGGAACGTGCGCAACTGCACGGGATCGAACATCGTCCCAGCCTAGCCTCCTATCACGAACCGTGATGGCAGTCAGTGCGGTAAGCGGGGTTCCCGATGGCTGCGACGCCAGGCAGGCTGGATCAGGCACCGGCCACCCGCCCCCCACCCGCACCGAACCCGAAGAGAGAACATGCGCCGCCCCCAGCTCAAGATCCCCTCCTGGCTCCCCGTGGACGGGTTCATCCTGGCCCTCGTCGGCACCGTCGCCCTCGCGGCGCTGCTCCCCGCCCGTGGCACGGCCGGCGGAGTCGCCGACAACGCGTCCACCGGCGCCGTCGCCCTGCTCTTCTTCCTCTACGGCGCCCGGCTCTCCACCCGCGAGGCGGTCGACGGGATGCGCCAGTGGCGGCTGCATCTGACGGTGCTGGCCTGCACGTTCGTGATCTTCCCGGTGCTGGGTCTGGCGGCCCGCGGTCTCGTCCCGTACATCCTGACGCAGCCCCTCTACACCGGCCTGCTCTTCCTGTGCCTGGTGCCCTCCACCGTCCAGTCCTCGATCGCCTTCACCTCGATAGCGCGCGGCAACGTCGCGGCGGCGATCTGCGCGGGCTCCTTCTCCAGCCTCGTCGGCATCGTCGTGACGCCGCTGCTGGCGGCGCTCCTTCTGGGCGGCGACGGCGGCGGCTTCTCGGCCCACTCCCTGGTCTCGATCGTCGTCCAGCTGCTGGTGCCGTTCCTCGCCGGTCAGCTGCTGCGCCGCTGGATCGTCGGTTTCCTCACCCGCCACAAGAAGATCCTCGGACTCGTCGACCGCGGCTCGATACTCCTCGTCGTCTACACCGCCTTCAGCACGGGCATGGTCGAGGGCATCTGGCACCAGGTCTCCCCGTGGCGCCTGCTGAGCCTGCTGGCCGTCGAGGCCGTCCTGCTGGCGCTGATGCTGACGATCACCTCGTACGGCTCCAGGAAGGCCGGGTTCGCCCGCGGCGACCGTGTCGCCATCACCTTCGCGGGCTCGAAGAAGAGCCTGGCCGCCGGACTGCCCATGGCCAGCGTCCTGTTCGGCGCCCAGGCCGGGCTGGCCGTACTGCCGCTGATGCTGTTCCACCAGATGCAGCTGATGGTCTGCGCGGTCCTCGCGAAGCGGTACGCGGCGCAGGCCCCCGACGAGCCGGAAGATGACGCGCAGACCGGGGCCGGTGTGCGGGCGGCGGGCGGACCGTCGCGGGACGGCGAGGGCATTACCTTGGTCCGAAAAGGGGGCTGAGGAAGATCGACGCACTACGCGCGGCCTGGACCGGCATCAAGGAGTGGCTGCTGCCGCCCGACCGGCACGCGCTCATCCGTGCCGCCAAGGCACGGGCGGCGGCCCTGCTGCCGCCCGGCGAGACGCTGGTGGACGGCCATACCGTCGAGCCGGGCGAACGGGTGCCGCCGCCGGCGGCATACCGGGCGAACGCTTTCGGGAAGCGGCCGAGCGCCGGTGACCGGCTGGTCGCCGGGGTGTGGCGCGTCGAACAGACGCTGGGACGGCTCAACCCCGTGAACGCGGCGGTGGCGGCGTGGGACCGGCACGGTACGCACGAGATCGGCTTCGCCGACGGGTCGTGGGTGACGGTGTTCTTTCCCCTGGGACGGTGGGGCACGCTGGTGGAGCAGTTCCCGCGCAGGTTGCGGCACACCGATCCGGTCGTCTGAAGGTTCGGCTCCGGGAGCCGGGAGCCGGGAGCCGGGAGCCGGGGCGCGCGGCGCGGACCGGTGTGGCGTCGTGCGGTGCGATATCGGTCGGTCAGGCCGTCAGTCCTCCCCGTCGTCCACACGGTTCAGCGGCAGGCGCAGCACGACGGGGCCGGGTACGCGCGCGTTGTCCCGGCGTACGCGCGTCAGTTCACCGTCGCTCAGCGCGCGCCCGTAGACCCGTACCTCGTCCAGGCTGCCGGACAACTGGGAGCGGCTGTCCGGTTTCTGGCCCGCGTGGACACCGAAGACCGAGTTCCGGCTGACGGAGCCGGGCACGTCGGGGACCGTGCGGGTCTCGACGCCGTCGACGGTGAGCGTCAGCCGGCCTCCGGTACGCCGCAGCGCCAGGTGGTGCCACGCGCCGTCGTTGTACGCGGCGGTGGCGGCGACCTCGGCGGTGGCGGCCGGCCGGGCGCCGTCGAGTGTGGTGATGGAGGCGCTGACCCGGTTGCGGGCGGGGTCGCCGCGCAGTGCCACCTGCGGACTGCGGCTGCCCACCCCGCCCATCCACAGGAAGGGCTGTTCGCCGGAGGCCGCGCGGTAGCGGAACCAGAGGCTGCACGTGAAGTCGCCGCTGCCGAGAGGCAGTGAACGGCGGAAGGGCAGCCGTACGGCGTCGTCCCGGCCGTCGAAGGAGAGCCCGTCGCCGAAGCGGCCCGGAACCGTCCCGGCGCCGCCCAGGACGAGGGCGGGCCGGGCGTGCCGCCCGTGGTCGGGCGTCGTCGGGTCGGGACCGCGGCGCGGGCCGAGCCAGCCGTCGGTGAAGCGCGCGAAGCGGATTTCGTCGCGGGCGTCGGCCGCGCCGCCCTCGTACAGCAGACCGGTCAGACCGGGCGCGACGGACACCAGGTCCGAATAGCCGGACCAGTCGGTGGTGACCCGGGCGCCCCGGTCCACGCCTTCCCAGGTACGGCCCTCGTCGTAGGAGGAGCGGATGGTCATGGTGCGGCGGCGGTCGGGGTCGGCGGGCGCGGCGAACAGCGTACGGACGGGGTGGCCGGGGTCCCGCCGGGGCGGCCGCAGCACCGAGCCCTGCACCATCGGCGCGTACAGGTCGGGCAGGGTGCGGAAGGGCCGGGCGAAGGACTCCCCGCCGTCGTGGCTGACGGCCGCCGTGCGGTGGCCGAGGTCGGTACCGTCCTGCTCGCGCCCGTTGACGTACACCGAGCCGTCGGAGCGTTCCAGCAGGCTCATCTCGGACGGCTTCTGGCGGAACGTGCCGTCGGCGGCGGTCGGATAACTGTCCACGGCGCCGACCCGCCAGCTGTCACCGCCGTCGTCGCTGAGCATCAGCGCGGCGTGGTTGGCGGTTATCCGGCCGCCCGCGTAACTCTCGGCGTTGACGGTGAACACCAGGCGCCCGGCGTGCCGGCCGCGGGCGAGCTGGACTCCGTGCACGGGACCGGTCGCGTACCAGGAGTTCCATCCGGCGGGCCGCAGTTCGGCGGTCAGGTCGCGCGGCGCCGACCAGGTGGCGCCGTCGTCGTCGCTGTACTGGAGGTGCGGGGTGCGGTCACAGGGCACATCGCAGTTCCCGGCGTCGGGACGGCCCTTGTTGTAGGTCTCCGCGAGCAGGATGCGGCCGGTCTCGCGGTCGACGACGGGGGCGGGGTTGCCGTGGGTGTCCCCGCCGCCCTCGTTGACGACCTGGAGGGGGCCCCAGGTGCGGCCGCCGTCGGTGGAGCGTTTGAGTACGAGGTCTATGTCGCCGGCGTCGCCGCAGTTGGCGACCCGGCCCTCGGCGAAGGCGAGCAGGGTGCCGTTGGCGGACCGTACGACGGCCGGGATGCGGAAGCACGCGTAACCGTGCTCCTGGGACGCCTTGAACAGCACTTGCTGTTCGAAGCCGTTGGGGGCAGGAGAGCCGGCGGGCGCCGCAGGGCGGGCCTGGGCGGTGGCCACCGGGACCAGGACGGCGGCCGCCGTGGCGAGTGCGGCCAGGGTGCGGCCCCGCGACCGGTGGCCGCCGTGGGCGGGACCGCCGGTCCCGGTGGCGGGTCTGCCGCGGTGGGTGTCGTGTGCGCGGAATGGTGACGTCATGATCCGACCTGCCCTTCGAGGCATCGGCGAGGCGTCGGAGGAGGAAGCAGGACATGCAACGTCCCACGTCCTACGTAGGACGTCCCATGTCCACGCTCCGGTGCGCAGGAAGTTACTGGGCCCCCGGCACCGCCACAAGCCACGCGCGGCGCTTCTTCGTACCCGGCCGGATTTCCCTCGTCCGGCGCACGCCGGGCACATCCGTACGGGCCGCGCCCCGCGAAGCCGGTCGGCCACCGGTCAGGGAATCAGTACGACCTTGCCGAGGTTGGCGCGGGCCTCGATGATCTCGTGCGCGCGTGCGGCCTCCACCAGCGGAACGCGCGCGTATACGGCGGTCCGCAGGCGGCCGGCGGAGAAGTGGTCCCACAGTTCGGCGCCGTGCCGCTCGTACTGCTCCGGGCGGGTGGCGGCGAACCGCGCCATGGTGAGCCCGGTGATCGTCTTCGAGCCCGCGAGGAGGTCGTAGGCCGGGACCGTACCGCCGCCCGAGTTGAAGAACACCAGCCGCCCGCCCGGCGCGAGGGCCGCCACCGCGCGCGGCAGCAGGTCACCGCCGACCCCGTCGAGGACGATGTCGACGGGCTCGCCCCAGGACTCGTCCTCGTACGTCACCACCTCGTCCGCGCCGAGCCCGTACAGGAAGTCCGCTTTCGCGGCGGAGCCGACGGCCGCCACCACCCGCGGCACGCCCCGCAGCTTGGCCAGCTGCACCGCCAGGTGCCCGGTGGCGCTGGCCGCGCCCGTGATCAGCACGGACTCCCCGCCGGTCGGGGCGGCGGTGGCCAGCGCGGCGAGCGCGACCTGCCCGCCGCGGACCAGCGCGACGGCGTCCACGCTGGACGCGGTGTCCGGTATGCGGGCGGCCAGTGCGGCGGGCACGGTGGCCGCCTCGGCGTACGAGCCGGTGAAGGAGAGCGAGGTGACGCGGTCGCCGACCGCGAATCCGGTGACGTCCGGGCCCAGGCCGACGACCTCGCCGGCCACCTCGCCGCCGAGTACGGCGGGCAGCGGTACGCCACCGCCGTGGCCGTCGCCGCGCGTCCGGCGCACGGACGGCAGGCTCACGCCGATGGCCTCCGTGCGGACGAGCAGCTCGCCGGGGCCCGGCTCGGGGACCTCGGCCTCCTCGACGCGCAGGACTTCGGGGCCGCCGTAGGAATGGAAACGGACTCGCCGCACGGGCACCTCCGGGAAGTGGGCGCAGCGGACGCCACGCAGGGACGGCCCCGGGGCAGCCCGGGAACCGTTGGGTGGCCCAACGGTAGCAGTAATCATTGGGGTGCCCAATGAGTTTCGGATAGGCTGGTCCCATGGCAGAGACCCCCTACGCCCCCTCCCGCATCCGCGCCCTCCCCAGCTGGCTGCTCGGCCGGGCGGCAGCGCGCGGCCACCGCCTCGTCGCGGAAGCGCTGGCCGAGGAAGGGATGCGGATGATGCACCACGCCGTGCTCTCGGCCGTCGGCGAACTGGGCCCCGTCTCCCAGGCCGAACTGGGCCGCAGCGTGGGCATCGACCCCAAGGACATGGTCGCGGTCGTCAACGACCTGCAGGCCGACGGCCTGGTGACCCGTACCCCCGACCCGCGGGACCGGCGCAAGAACGCCATCGAGATCTCCGCGGCGGGGGAGCGCCGGCTCCGGCGTACGGAGGAACTGGGCGACCGGGCCAACGACGAGCTGACCGCGGGCCTCACCCCCGCCGAACGGGAACAGCTGACGGCGCTGCTCGCGCGGATCGTGGAGCCGGGGGCGGGCTGACGGCCCTCCCCGGCCCGCCCTCAGCCCCGGTCCGCCGCCGCGCCCAGCGCGAGCCGCTCCTCGCCCGCGTACACGTTCATCGATGTGCCGCGCAGGAACCCCACCAGCGTCAGACCGCTCTCGACGGCCAGGTCGACGGCGAGGGAGGACGGCGCGGAGACGGCGGCGAGGGCCGGGATGCCCGCCATGACCGCCTTCTGGACCAGCTCGAACGACGCCCGGCCCGAGACCATCAGGATGGTGTCGCGCAGCGGCAGCCGGCCGTCCTGGAGGGCACGGCCGACGACCTTGTCGACGGCGTTGTGGCGGCCCACGTCCTCGCGTACGTCGAGGAGTTCACCGCCGGAGCCGAAGAGCGCGGCGGCGTGCAGCCCGCCGGTCCGGTCGAACACGCGCTGCGCGGCGCGCAGCCGGCCGGGGAGGGCGGCCAGGGCCGCGGGCGTGATGCGGCCCTCGGCGTCGGCGGGCGGATCCAGTGGCCAGCGGGCCGAGGTGCGCACCGCGTCCAGGCTCGCCTTGCCGCACAGACCACAGGACGACGTCGTGTAGACGTTGCGCTCCAGCGAGATGTCCGGGACCGGGACGCCGGGCGCGAGCTGTACGTCCACCACGTTGTACGTGTTCGAGCCGTCCTCGGTGGCGCCCGCGCAGTACACGATGTTCGCCAGCTCCCCGGCGCTCCCCAGCACCCCCTCGCTGACGAGGAACCCGGCGGCCAGCGCGAAGTCGTCACCCGGTGTGCGCATCGTGATGGCGAGCGGCTTGCCGCCGAGGCGGATCTCCAGCGGCTCCTCGCCGACGAGGGTGTCCGGGCGCGTGCTCACGGCTCCGTCGCGGATGCGGATGACGCGGCGTCGCTCGGTGACCCGTCCCATGTCTGATCAGTCCCGTCCGTCCTGGTGCGCCGGCCCGTGGCGGCGGGCCGGTCTCGGCGGTCCCATTGTCCGGTACGCGTCCGGCTGCTCGCGCGGCGCCCGTCTTGGGGGAGGGGGCGCCTGCCTACGGAACCCTCTACCGGTTCGTTTGCGGGACCGTCTACGGGTCCGTCTACGGGACGGGGGAAGCGGACCCGCGTGTTCCCGGCAGCTCGCGCCCGCCGAAGGCGGCGGCGCCCGCACCGGCCCACAGGGCGTCCAGCTGTGACTGGTCCACCATCCGCCAGTCCGGACTCCGCAGCACGAGGGCATCGCCCAGACGGCGGCCCAGTTCCATCATCGCCGCGCCGGCATCGCCGCGTGCGGCGTCGTACGCGGCGGGAACCTCGGAGCAGGTACTCGCGGCGGCGCACGCCGCCTCCAGGGCCGTGGCGTCCTGGAGGGCCTTCACTGCGCCGCTGCCGGTGTGCGGGCGGGCGACGGTGGCCGCGTCCCCGGCCAGCAGCAGGCGGCCGGTGGCGTAGTGGGGTGCCGTGAAGTCGTACAGCGGCTGGATGAACCGTTCCTCGGGCCGCGTCAGCTGGAGCAGGCCGCCCCAGTAGGGCGGCAGGAGTTCGCCGGTGACCTGTGCGAAGCAGGCGTGCAGCGCCGCGTCGAGGGTGCCGGGCGGCAGGCTGGTGGGCGAGTCCAGCCCGAGGGCCGGCCCCGGTGGAGGGGCGGTGTACAGCACCCAGTTGGCGCGGTGGCCGCCGGTGCCGTCCGGGATGCGGTAGATGACGGCGTGACCGCCGGGGAAGACGGCGAAGACGCAGTCCTCGACCGGCCACGCGCCGTCCGGGTCCGGGCCGAGCGCGGCCAGCCGTTCGGCGGGGAACGCGCCGCGCCAGGCGAGGTACCCGGCGTACTCGGGCCGTACGTCGGGGAAGGCAGCGGCGCGGACCACGGAACGGTAACCGTCCGTGCCGATGACCAGGTCGGCGTGGTGAGTGGTGCCGTCTTCGAGGCACACCGCCGCGCCGCCGGCCGAGGTCTCGACCGTACGGACCGGGCTGCCCCCGCGGAACTCGGTGGTCGCGGGCATCCGGTCGCGCAGCTCGCGCCAGAGCGGCCCCCAGTTGTACGTACGGAAGGGGAAGGGCAGTTCCCCCACCGGCCGGCCGAGTGGCAGGGAGCCGTCGCGGGTGTACCAGCGGCGGCGGGTGAGCTGGATCCAGGGCATGTCGGCGTCCATGTAGCCCGCCGACGCCAGTTCCGCGTAGCGGGCGTTGTGCACGCCCAGCCCGGCTCCGCGGTCCGCCAGGCGGCCGGCGGCCCGTTCGTACACCGTGATCTCTGCCGCGCCGCCCCGGTGTGCGGCGAGTGCGGCGGCGCATCCGGCGATGCTTCCGCCCACGACGGCGACCGTTCCTCCGCGCATCGGCAACCCGCTTCTCTCGGCGGCCCGGTGCGGAGCCGCGGTGGTTCGACGCTGTGCAAGCGGTCGTGGTCTCGCAGGAGTTGGCGACGACCGGGGCGGTGGCGGGTGGCCGGTCGTGGTGGTTGTACGAGTGACCGGTGCGACCGGTGTGGCCGGTCATGGGGGCTGGGCGGGGGGGGGGGGGGGGGGGGGGGGGGCCCCCCCCACCCACCCCCCCCCCCCCCCCCACCACCCCCCCCCCCCCCCCTCCCCCCCCCCCCCCCCCCCCCCCCCGGGCCCCGTGCTCAGTCGGCGGCCACCGCGTTCACCGGGTCGGCCATCACGTCGTGTGCCGGACGGGCCTCGGTGCCGGGTGTCTGCCTGGACGGGGCGGACGGGTGGGACGGGTTGGCCGAGTTGACCGGATCGGCCGGGGCGGTGGACGTCTGCTTCCGCGGCGCCTCGGCGGTCTGCTTCTTCGCGGTGCCGGGGGTCTGCTTCCGGGCGGTGCCGGGCGTCTGCTTCTGGGCGGTGCCCGGTGCCTGCTTCTGGGCGGTGCCCGGTGTCTGCTTTTGTGTGGTGCCGGTACCGGGTGACGCGCTGCCGGTCGGCTGCGTGCCGAGCCGGGCCGTACCGTCCCCGTCGAACACCCGCTGGCCCGCGGTGAGCGGCGAGTGCTGGAAGGCCCCGCGGAAGGCGCCGGCGCCGCGCTCGGTGAGGGTGAAGGCCAACTGGGCCCGTACCTGCCCGCTGCCCATCTTGACCCCCTTCGGGTCCATGCGGAACGCCAGGAAGTCGGTCCGGCGGGCCTTGGAGCCGCCCACGTTCGCGGTGACGCGCGAGGTGGCGATATCGCCCCGCAAGGAGTCGATCTTCAGGTGGCGCTTGTCCTTGCGTACGAAGTCGAAGCCGCCCCCGAAGGCGAGGTGCCCGGCGGTGAAGCGGGTGTTGAACTCGCCGCCCGAGATCGGCGCGGACACGCACCGGCGCCGGGCCGGGCCGGTGAGCTTCGCCGGAGCGACCGCGGTGAGGCGGATCCCGGCCTTGGTGAGCGCGCGGGTGGCGTCGGGGGTGAGACAGAAGTCGGCGGTGCCGGTCCCCACCCGCATCATCGCTTCCCGGGGGTCCTGCGGTGCGGTGGCGTGCGTGGGCCCGGAGGCGGTGGCGGGGGAGGCGACGAGGGCGGCTCCGGCGCCGAGGGTGGCGGCGAGGGTCAACGCGCTCGCCGAGGCGATGGGGAGCAGGCGGCGGCGGTCGGTGGGCAGGGGCATGGTGTGGCGATCCGTTCTCGTGCGGGACGGCCCGCGCCGGTGGCACTGGACGTGGCCGGCACGGGCTCTTCCTGTCAGCAGACGTATTGACGGTGGAGGGTCCGTAGTGACGGCCGTGCGGGCGAATCACCCGGATAGCTGGGCCACGCACGTGGCAGGCGTGGCACGCGGGAGCCGGCTGCCCGTCCGTACCCGTGCAGGTGAGCTGTAGGCGGCGTGTAGGCAGCGGCTGCGACGGTCGGGTCACTGTTCCGCCCAGCGCGCCACGGCTCACGGCTCACGGCCCCGGCCCGGCCCGGCCCGCGCTGTGCGTCCCCCGCGCCACCGTCGTCCGGAGCCGGTCGGTGGCCCGCCCCAAGGAGAAACGATGCAGCAGCAGACTCCGAGCGCCGTCCCCCTGCCCGTCCGATACCTCCAGGTCACCGCGGTACGGCGGCTCTCGCCGCACCTGGTCCGGGTCGCCTTCGGCGGTCCCGGCCTCGCCGGCTTCCGTCTCGACGCGCCGGACCAGCAGGTGAAGCTCTACTTCCCCCGGCGCGGGCAGGGTGCCCCGCGGCTGCCGGAGCCGCCCGCCGACGGTGACATGATGCGGTGGTACCAGGCGTTCCAGGCGATCCCCGAGGACGAGCGGCCGTGGATGCGCAGCTACACCATCCGCGCGCACCACCCCGAGGACGACACGATCGACATCGACTTCGTCCTGCACGGTACGGACACGGCAGGCGAATCGGTGAGCGGTCCGGCGACCCGCTGGGCGCGCACCGCCGCGCCAGGGGACACCCTCGGTATGTTCGGCCCCTCGGCGTACTTCGCCCGGCCGATTCCCCTCGGCACGGCCGAGTGGACGCTGCTGGCCGGGGACGAGACCGCGCTGCCGGCCATCGGCACCCTCGCCGAGTGGCTGCCCGAGGGGGCCCGCGCGGTGGCGTACATCGAGGTCGCGGATGCGGCGGACGAGCAGACCTTCGACACCCGCGGGGACCTGACCGTGCACTGGCTGCACCGGGGTACGCACCGGGGTACGGGTCCGGCCGGGCCCGGTGAGCTGCTGGTCGAGGCGGTACGGGCGGCCCGGTTCCCGGCGGGTTCGGTGTTCGCCTGGCTCGCCGGGGAGGCGGGCGCGGTCCGCGCGCTGCGCAGGCACCTCGTGGAGGACCGCGGCCTGGACAAGCGGGACATCGACTTCACCGGGTACTGGCGGCGCGCGCTGACGCAGGACGACGCGCCCACGGAGGAGGACCTGGCGGAGGCGAGGGAACGGCTGGCCGACGCCCGGTGAAACGGGCGCGGCGATCGGATGAGGGGCGCCGACCGGATGAGGGGCGCCGGTCGGATGAGGGACGCCGGTCGATTCGGGGCGGGGCGTCAGATCAGGGCGGCGGTCTCCTGCAGGGAGAGGCCGCCGCCTTCGGCGTGCGCGCTCTCATACGCGTCGGCCGTCAGCACCGCCCGCAGCGCCGCCTCGGCCTGCTGCCGTACCCGGTCCTCGGCGGTGGGTGGCAGCGGCTGGAGGCCGAAGCCTTCGGACGCGGGCGCGTGCCGGTCGTATGCGCCCAGCAGGCGTGCCCCGTTCTCCGCTGCCTCCAGATGGGCCATGGCCCAGGACGCCGCGAGGAACTGGTGGGTGATCAGGTGCGGGGCCACCAGCGGAGCGAGGCCGTGGAGCTGCCGTACGGCCCGCCGGATGTGCTCCAGGGCGCCTGCGAAGTCGCCGTCCAGACAGTCCAGCCAGCCGTGGAGGCCCGTCACCACGCCGGGGAAGAGAGCCGGCGTACCGCTGGTGAACGCCTGCTGGGCCTCGTACAGCTGCTCCCGTGCGGGGCCGGTCCGCCCGGTCCGTCCGTAGTGCCGGGCCAGCAGCAGCCGTGCTGTGCTCAGGGTCTCGCCGGAGGACGACCGGGATTCGGCCACCGCTTCCAGCAGCAGCTGCTCGGCCTCCCGTACCCGAAGAGAGAGGGAAGAGCCGGCCGCTGCGGATTCGCCGCCGCCCTCGTCCGTCCCGTACGTACCTTCCAGCCGTACGGCTGCCAGCCTCGCATTGAACTCCGGTACCTGCGCATGCGCCCCGATCCGGGCGGACGACTCCATGGCGCGCTTGAAGTCCGCGTCCGCCAGTGCGTACTGCCCGCGACGCTCGTACGTATCGCCGCGCGCGGACAGGGACTCGGCAATACCCCACAAGTCCCCGGCCGTCTCGAACAGCGCCAGCGCTTCCTCCGCGTCGCGCGCCGACCGGTCCAGCCCGGCGGGCCGGGCGCCGAGCAGTTTGGTGCGCAGCAGCAGCGCCAGGCCCAGGTCCCAGCCATCGCCCACGTCCCGGCAGTTCCGTACGACCGCGTCGACGGCCTCGTCGAGCCCCGCGAACCCGCCGGTCATCAGCCGGGCGAAGAACCACATGACGCCCGGCTGCCGTGCGGTCTGCGGCAGCCCCGGACGGTACGCGGCCACGACCGCTTCCGGACGCACCAGGCCTGACGACCCGTCCTGGTCGCCGCCGCTCGCCAGCACCAGCAGCCGCACCCCGCGCCGGGCCTCCCGCAGCCGCTCCCCGGACCACGGCGGCGGAACCGCCGTACACCGGTCCGCCAGCGGCTCGGCCGGCCGTACGGGGTCGGCGAACGGGTCGGGGCCGAGTTCCGCGACGGCGGCGGCCCAGTGCCTGGCGTCCGCCTGGTGGTTGCGCAGCTGCCAGAACCAGCTCATGGACAGCGCCAGGCACAGCGCTTCCTGTTCCTCCGCCCGGTCGACCGCCGTGCGCAGCGCGGCCCGCACGTTGTCGTGCTCGGTTTCCAGACGCTCCAGCAAATGGGCCTGCCCCGGCCCGCGCAGCCCGGGCTCGCCGGTACGGGCCAGTTCCCGGTACGCCGTCAGGTGCCGCAGCTCCACGGCCGCCCGTTCCCCGGACTCCGCCAGCCGCTCCCCGGCGTACTCGGCTACCGTTTCGAGCAGCCGGTAGCGCATCCCGCGCGGGCTCTCCGGCGCGGCGGCGACCAGTGACTTGTCGACAAGAGAGGTGAGGACGGGCAGGACATCGGCGGACTGGTGGGGGCCGTCGGCCGGGGCGGGGACGGCACACACCTCCTCCGCCTCCGCCGCCTCACAGCCCCCGGAGAAGACGGACAGTCGGCGCAGCACCGCTCGCTCGTCCGCCGTGAGCAGGTTCCACGACCAGTCCACCACCGCGCGCAGCGTCTGCTGCCGGGGCAGGGACGTCCGGCTCCCGCCGGTCAGCAGCCGGAACCGGTCGTCCAGCCGCTCCGCGAGCTGCCGCGGTGTCAGCGCCCGCAACCGGGCAGCCGCCAGCTCGATGGCGAGCGGCAGCCCGTCGAGCCTGCGGCAGATCTCCGCGCACGCGGCCGGATCCTCCTCCGTACGGAACCCAGGGCGCGCGGCGGCGCCCCGCTCGGCCAGCAGCCGGAGCGCGGCCCGCGGCGGCAGCGGCTCGACGGGGTGGACGGTCTCGCCGGGAACATGGAGCGGCTCGCGGCTGGTGGCCAGCACCGTCACGCCCGGACAGCCGGCCATTACGGCGTGCGCCAGCCCGGCCGCCGCGCCGATCACGTGCTCGCAGTTGTCCAGCACGATCAGCAGCCGCCGCTGCCCGCAGTGCGTCACGAGCCGGGCGAGCGCCGACGGAGGGCCGCCGGGCGCGCGCAGTTCGTCGGCCCCGGGGCCCCGCACCTGCGTCGGGCGCCCGCCGAGTGCGGTCAGCACGGCTTCGGGCACGCTCTCCGGGTCCCGTACGGAGGCCAGCTCGGCGACCCGTACGCCGTCGGGCCATCGCCCGGTGTGCGCGCCGGAGGCGTCCGCGGCCTCCAGGGCCAGACGGGTCTTTCCGACGCCGCCCGCGCCCAGCAGCGTCACCAGCCGGTGTGCGGACAACTCGCGAGTGAGGGACGCCAGTTCGTCGTCGCGGCCCACGAAGGAGGTGAGGCGGGCGCGGAGGGCTCCCGGTGGCGGGGGAGGGGGGAGGGGCGGCGTCGTGGGCGGTTCGGGTGCCGGAAGTGGCCCCGGTGTCGCGGACGGTTCCGGTGCCGAAGGGGGTCCCGGTGCCGTGAACGGCTTTGGCGCCGCGGCTCCGGCCAGCAACCCCGCGTGCAGGCCGCGCAGTTCGGCACCCGGGTCCGTGCCCAGCCGATCGGCGAGCCCGGCGCGTACCTCCTCGTACGCCTGCAACGCCTCGGCCTGCCGCCCCGCCGCCCACAGTGCCCGGATGTGCAGCGCCTGCAGGGGCTCGTCCAGGGGCTCCGCCGCGGCCAGCGACGCCAGCTCGGCCACCGCGTCCGCCGCCCGGCCCACCGCCACCTCGGCCGCCAGCCGGGCGCGGCGGGCCTCGCCGTGCCGCCGCTCGGCCCGTACGGTGAGCGGGTCGCCGTCCCGGCCCGGCAGATCCGCCAGCGCGGGGCCTTGCCACAGCGCCAGAGCCTCGTCCAGCAGATCGGTCGCCTTCAGGAGGTCGCCTGCGCGCAGGGCGGCCGTCCCCTCCGCCGCCAGCCGTTCGAAGCGGAAGAGGTCGATGTCGTCCGGTACGGCCGCCAGTCCGTAGCCAACCGGGGACGAGGTGACCGCCGGTCCGCCGAGGGTCCGGCGCAGGCGGCCGACCAGGGCCTGGAGCGCCGCCGAGGAGTCCGCCGGCGGCTCCTCGTCCTCGCCCCACACCTGGTCGATCAGCCGGGCCGCCGGCACCGCCCGCCCGCCGCCCGCTGCGAGCGCCACCAGCAGCGCACGCAGCCGCGCCCCCTTCAGGGGCACCTCGATGCCGTCGGGGCGGCGCGCCTGAGCGGTGCCGAGCACGTGGTAGCGGTAGTTCACCGGCCCATTCTCCACAGACTCCGGTACGGGGGCCGACACAGGTTCCCGGCACGGGCTCGGGCATGGGCTGCGGCACGGCTTTGTCCTCGGACGGGGGAAAGCCGTACGGATCCTGTCCGTACTTCTTCCCCACCCGGACAAGCGCTGCTACGTTCCCCTCGAAAGCTCCGGCATCGCTCGGTGCCGGACCGCGTACGGCCGACGACGGCTGGAGGGGTGGCGTGAGGCGCATGACGGCGAGGCCGGCCAACGCGCACCAGGCGCGGCTCCTCCGCCTGCTCCGCGACCACGGCCCCAACTCCCGTGCCCAGCTGGGCGACCAGGTCGACCTGTCGCGCTCGAAGCTGGCCGTGGAGGTGGACCGGCTGCTGGAGACCGGGCTGGTCGTCGCCGACGGCCTCGCGGCCTCCCGCGGCGGCCGCCGCTCGCACAACGTCCGGCTCGCGCCCGCACTGCGCTTCCTCGGCATCGACATCGGCGCCACCTCGGTGGACGTCGCCGTCACCAACGCCGAGCTGGAGGTCCTGGGACACCTGACCCAGCCCATGGACGTCCGCGAAGGGCCGGTCGCCGTCTTCGAACAGGCCCTCGCGCTCGCGGGCAAGCTCAAGGCGAGCGGGGTGGCCGAGGGATTCGACGGCGCCGGCATCGGCGTGCCGGGGCCGGTCCGCTTCCCCGAGGGGGTGCCGGTGGCGCCGCCGATCATGCCCGGCTGGGACGGCTTTCCGGTACGGGAGGCGCTCAGCAAGGAACTGGGCTGCCCCGTCATGGTCGACAACGACGTCAACCTGATGGCGGTCGGGGAGCAGCACGCGGGCGTCGCCCGCACCGTCCGGGACTTTCTCTTCGTCAAGATCGGTACGGGCATCGGCTGCGGCATCGTGGTGGGCGGCGAGGTCTACCGCGGTACGACGGGCAGCGCCGGCGACATCGGTCACATCCAGGTCGAACCGGACGGCCGCCCCTGCGCCTGCGGCAACCACGGCTGCCTGGAGGCGTACTTCGGCGGCGCCTCCCTCGCCCGCGACGCGGAGGCCGCCGCACGCGCGGGCACCTCACCGGAACTGGCGGCACGACTGGCCACGGCCGGCTCGCTCGGCGCGCCCGAGGTGGCCGCCGCTGCCGCCTCCGGCGACCCCGTCGCGCTGGAGCTGATCCGGTCCGGCGGCACCCGCACCGGCCAGGTCATCGCCGGTCTCGTCAGCTTCTTCAACCCGGGACTGGTGGTGATCGGGGGCGGTGTGACCGGCCTCGGCCACACCCTCCTCGCCGCGATCCGCACCCAGGTCTACCGCCAGTCGCTGCCGCTGGCGACGAACAACCTGCCCATCGTGCTGGGGGAGCTGGGCCAGGTGGCCGGCGTCACCGGCGCCGCCCGCCTCATCAGCGATCACCTGTTCTCGCCCGCCTGACCCACGGTCCGCCGCACCACTGCACGTGCCCGCTCCCGCACACCGCGGGGGGCGGACCGAGTGCGCCGTACGTCCTCGGCGCAGCTCGCCGTACCGCAGCTCGTCGTAGTGCAGCCCGTACGTCCGTACCGAGCGCCTCCGTACCTCCGCGCTTCCGAACCCCGTGCCGCGGCGCCTTCGTGCGCCAGTGCCCCGCATCGCCGTACGCCACGCCGCCCGCCCGCCGACGCCCGTCGAGGAGGCCGCACGCCATGGCACCAGAGCGTCACCCCGGCCCGCCGGTCCCGGCCGGCCCAGATGTCCCCTCCGGCCCCGCGGGGCCCGGCGTCCCCCTGCTCACCATGCACGGCATCAGTAAGTCCTTCCCCGGCGTACGGGCACTGGACGGCGTCGACCTCGACGTGACGGCCGGCGAGACGCACTGCCTCCTCGGCCGGAACGGCGCCGGGAAGTCCACCCTGATCAAGGTGCTGGCCGGTGTCCACCAGCCCGACGCGGGGCAGATCCGCTGGCAGGGTGTGCCGGTCGGGCTGAAGTCACCGGCCGCCGCCATGCGGCTCGGCATCGCCACCATCTACCAGGAACTCGACCTGGTGGAACATCTGTCGGTGGCCGAGAACGTCTTCCTCGGACACGAGCGGGCCA
Source organism: Streptomyces sp. NPDC033221 (assembly GCF_055577005.1). Classification (NCBI taxonomy): domain Bacteria; kingdom Bacillati; phylum Actinomycetota; class Actinomycetes; order Kitasatosporales; family Streptomycetaceae; genus Streptomyces; species Streptomyces sp. NPDC033221. The sequence continues at coordinate 165,046 of NZ_JBVIQN010000012.1, forward strand.
CCGCCGGATTCGTCCGCTCCCGGGAGGCGCGGACCGCGACCGCCGAAATCCTCGGCCGCCTCGGCCACCCCGAGATCGACCCGGGCACGCCGGCCGGCGCGCTCTCCGCCGCCGGGCAGCAGATCGCCTCCATGGCGCGCGCCCTCTCCCACGACGTACGGCTGATCGTCATGGACGAACCGTCCGCCGCCCTCGACCCGGACGAGGTCGGCAACCTCTTCCGTATCGTCGCCGACCTGACCGGCGCGGGTGTCGCGGTCGTCTACATCTCGCACCGGCTGGAGGAGATCCGCCAGGTCGGCGCCCGGGTCACCGTCCTGAAGGACGGCCGTGCGGCGGCGCGTGGGCTGGACGCGCGGACGACGCCCACCCGCGACATCGTCACCCTGATGACGGGCCGCACCGTCGAACACACCTTTCCCGTACGGCGGGGCGGCGCCGCGGCCGCGGCCGCGAACCCGGCCGCGGTCCCGGCCTCCGCCCCCGTCCCTGCCCCTGACCCCGTCCTCACCGTCCGGGGGCTCGCCCGCCGCGGCGAGTTCGCGCCCCTGGACCTCGACCTGTACCCGGGGGAGATCCTCGGGCTCGCCGGGCTCGTCGGGTCGGGGCGCTCGGAGATCCTGGAGACCGTCTTCGGCGCCCGCCGTCCCACCGCGGGCCGCGTCCTCGTCGACGGGCGCCCGCTGCGTCCCGGCAGCGTCACCGCCGCCGTACGCGCGGGGCTCGGTCTCGCCCCGGAGGAGCGCAAGTCCCAGGCCCTGCTGCTCCTGGAGTCCGTCAACCGCAACGTCTCGGTCGCCTCGCTGCCGCGCTTCGCCCGCGCCGGCTGGCTGGACCGTGCGGCGGAACGTTCCGCCACCCGCGCCGCGGCCCGGGACCTTTCGCTGCGGCCCGACGACCCGGACCGGCCGGTACGGACCCTGTCGGGCGGCAATCAGCAGAAGGCCGTACTGGCCCGCTGGCTGCTGCGCGGCTGCCGGGTGCTGCTGCTCGACGAGCCGACCCGCGGGGTGGACGCCGGCGCCCGTGCCGAGCTGTACGCGCTGGTCCGGCGGCTCGCCGACGACGGCGTGGCCGTGCTGCTGGTGTCCAGCGAGATCCCCGAAGTCCTGGGCCTGGCCGACCGCGTGCTCGTGCTGCGCGAGGGCCGGGTCGTCCAGGAGGACCGCGCGGCGGCGCTGGACGAACACCGGGTGCTCGACCTGGTGATGGCGGGCAGCGCCGCCGGAGGCACCCGGGTTGCCACGAGCGCCGCGCGGGACGGGAACGCCGGGCGGGACGGGAGCGGCAGATGGGGAGAGAGCCAAGCGGGGCGGGCACGCCGGACGGGACGCAAGCGCCGACACATCGCGAGGAGACCGACCGTGAACACCTCCGGAGAGAAAGTGCCCCACCGCCCGGTGCCGGCCGCCGCCGCGCGTACCCCGGCGCCGGCCACCGCACCGGAAGCGCCCGGCCCGCCCCCGCCCTGTACCGTCGGCGTCCGCGACCGGCTGCTGCGCGCCCGTGTCGACGTACGCAACCTCTCCCTGCTCGGGGTGCTCGCCGCGCTCGTGTCCGTCGGCGCCCTCACCCGGCCCGAACAGTTCCTCAGCGTGCAGAACCTGCAACTGGTGCTCACCCAGGCGTCGGTGATCGGCGTGGTGACCGTCGGCGTCACCTTCGTGATCATCGGGGGCGGGATCGACCTGTCCGTCGGCGCGATGGTCGCCCTCGCGACCGTCTGGGCGACGACGGTGGCCACGCAGGAGTACGGCCTCGGCGGCATCCTGCTCTGCGCGCTGCTCGTCGGCCTCGGCTGCGGGCTGGTCAACGGGCTGCTGGTCTCCTTCGGCGGCATGGTCCCGTTCATCGCCACGCTCGCCATGCTCGCCGCGGCCCGCGGCCTGGCCCTCCAGATCAGCCAGGGCGGTACGCAGATCGCGTCCGTCCCGTCCGTACTGGACCTGGGCCGGCGCGACGCGTACGTCCTCGGCGTCCCGCCGATCGTGCTGGTCTTCGCGGCCGTCACCGTCACCGGCTGGCTGCTGCTGAACCGTACGACCTTCGGGCGGCGGACCGTGGCCGTCGGCGGCAACCCGGAGGCGGCGCGGCTGGCGGGCATCGACGTACGGCGGCAGCGGCTGCTGCTCTACCTGCTGTCCGGGCTGTGCTGCGGCATCGCCGCTTTCCTGCTGATCGTGCTGACCGGTTCGGGCCAGAACACCAACGGCAACCTCTACGAACTCGACGCCATCGCCGCCGCGATCATCGGCGGCACCCTGCTCAGCGGCGGCCGGGGCACCGTCACCGGCTCGGTGCTCGGCGTCCTCGTCTTCACCACGATCACCAACCTGTTCGCCCTGAACAACCTGGAGACCGCCGTCCAGCAGATCGCCAAGGGCGCCATCATCGTCATCGCCGTACTGGTCCAGAAGGGGCACACGTCATGATTGACAGCACACCGGGCCCGTACGGCACGGAGGCGGGCACATCGGCCGCCCGGGGCGGCAGCCGCCGGGGCATGCTCTTCGGCGCGGCGGCCGTCTCGGCCGGCGCCCTGCTCAGCGCCTGTACGAGCAACCAGCGCGGCGACGCGTCCGGCGGCGCCATGCAGCAGCAGGCGCGCGGCGCTGACGACAAGCCCGGCAAGAAGGTCACCATCGGCTTCGCCGGACCGCAGGCCGACCACGGCTGGCTCAACGCCATCAACCAGAACGCCAAGAGCCGCGCGAGACGCTACAAGGACGTCACCCTCGACATCACCGAGGGCTCCAACGACACCGCCCAGCAGATCGGGCAGATCGAGACCCTCATCAACAAGAAGGTCGACGTCCTGGTGATCCTCCCGGCCGACGGCAAGGCCCTCACCCAGGTCGGCCTGAAGGCCATGCGGGCCGGCATCCCCGTCGTCAACCTCGACCGGGTCTTCGCCTCCCCGCAGGCGTACCGCTGCTGGATCGGCGGCGACAATTACGGGATGGGCCTGAACGCCGGCCGCTACATCGGCGAACAGCTCAAGGACAAGCCGAACGCGACGGTCGTCGAACTGGCCGGCATCGACACCCTCGAACTGACCCGGGAACGTACCAAGGGCTTCGACGACGCCCTGAAGAACTACCCCCACATCCGCAAAGTGGGGCGGCAGGCCGCCGAGTTCACCGTGGAGTCGGGGCAGGCGAAGATGGCGGGGCTGCTCCAGGCCCACCCCTCCTTCGACGCCCTGTGGAACCACGACGACGACCAGGGCGTGGGCGCCGAACGCGCCATCGAGCAGGCCGGGCGCGACGGCTTCCTGATGGTCGGCGGTGCCGGCTCCCGCCGCGTCATGGAGACCATCAAGGCCGGCGACTCCGTCCTGCGGGCGACGGTGCTCTACCCGCCGACCATGTCCGCCTCCGCCATCGACCTGGCCCGCGCCCTCGCCCAGGGCCGCGGTATCTCCGGCACCGCCGAGCTGGAGATCCCCGCTTCGGTGACCCTCTACTCCGCCGTCGTCACCCGGGACAACGTCGACGATTACCTCCCCACCGGCTTCAACTGACCGCCACCACCGGAAAGTTCCCCGGAAGACCGCCGACCACGGCCGACCGACGAGGTGATGCATGGAGGACCGCGATGACCACGCCGAGCACGATGACCATGCCGAGCACGCCGAGCACGATGACCGCGCCAAGCACGCCGAGCACGATGACCGCGCCGACCGCGTGCGGGAACCGGCACCGGCCGCCGCACGACCGGTTGCGGAGGTGACCCCGCCGCACCGGCAGTCCCCACCGCCCGGCGGCCCGCGAGCGGAACTGGGCATCGGCATGGTCGGCTACGCCTTCATGGGCGCCGCCCACTCCCAGGGCTGGCGCACCGCGGGCCGCGTCTTCGACCTGCCGCTGCGCCCCGCGATGAACGCGGTGTGCGGCCGGGGCCGCGACGCCGTCGCCGCGGCCGCCGCCCGGCACGGCTGGGCCGCCGCCGAGACCGACTGGCGGCGGTTGCTGGAGCGCGACGACGTGCAGCTCGTCGACATCTGCACGCCGGGCGACAGCCACGCCGAGATCGCCGTCGCCGCGCTGGCCGCCGGCAAACACGTACTGTGCGAGAAACCCCTGGCCAACTCCGTGGCCGAGGCGGAGGCGATGCTGGCGGCGGCCGAGGCCGCCCGTGCCCACGGCCTTCTCGCCATGGTCGGCTTCAACTACCGCCGCACCCCGGCCGTCGCACTCGCCCGCCGGATGATCCGCGACGGCCGGCTCGGCACCCTCCGGCACGTACGCGCCAGCTACCTCCAGGACTGGCTGGTCGACCCCGAAGCTCCGCTGAGCTGGCGGCTGCGCCGGGAGCAAGCGGGCTCAGGCGCGCTCGGCGACCTCGGCGCGCACATCGTCGACCTCGCCCAGCACCTGGCGGGGGAGCGGCTCGCGGGTGTCTCCGCGGTCACCGGCACCTTCGTACGGGAACGGCCGCTGCCCACGGGCGGCCGGGGCGCCGTCACCGTCGACGACGCGGCGCTGTTCACCGGCCGCTTCGGCTCCGGCGCGCTCGCCTCCTTCGAGGCCAGTCGCGTCGCCGCGGGCCGCAAGAACGCGCTGTGCATCGAACTGAACGGGGAACGCGGCTCGCTCGCCTTCGACCTGGAACGGCTCAACGAACTGTCCTTCCACGACCACACCGAACCGGCCGTCGCGGCCGGCTTCCGCCGCATCCTGGTCACCGAACCCGGCCATCCGTACCTGGAGGCCTGGTGGCCGCCCGGCCACGGCCTCGGTTACGAGCACACCTTCGTCCACCAGGCCAGCGACCTCGTCCACGCCATCGCCGCCGGCACCGAGCCCGAACCGTCCTTCGCCGACGGGCTGCAGGTGCAGCGGGTGCTGGCGGCGGTCGAGGACAGCGCGGCGAAGAACTGCGCGTACACGCCGGTGCCCCCGGCCGTGGCCGAGTTCCCCACCTGACGCCCCGGCCCCTCTTGTCAGCCGCGGCTCGGCCCCCGATCGTGTCCCTTCTCCCCCCAATGCCAATGCCCCATCGCCCTGCCGCCCACCGCCACACCTCCGCCCCGCCCGCCCGAGGAGGCCCGTATGGCCAGACCGTTCACGCTCTTCACCGGACAGTGGGCGGACCTGCCCCTGGAGGAGGTCTGCCGGCTCGCCCGCGACTTCGGATACGACGGTCTCGAACTCGCCTGCTGGGGCGACCACTTCGAGGTGGACCGGGCCCTCGCCGAGCCCGGCTACCTCGCCACCCGTGGTCAGCTGCTCGACAAGTACGGCCTGAAGTGCTGGGCCGTCTCCAACCACCTGGTGGGCCAGGCCGTCTGCGACGCGATCATCGACGAGCGGCACCGTGCCATCCTGCCCGGACGCGTCTGGGGCGACGGCGAGCCGGAAGGCGTACGGCGCCGGGCCGCCGCCGAGATGGCGGACACCGCGCGCGCCGCGGCGGCCTTCGGCGTACGGACCGTCGTCGGCTTCACCGGCTCCGCCATCTGGCATCTGGTCGCGATGTTCCCGCCCGTACCGCCGTCGATGATCGAAGTCGGCTACGCGGATTTCGCCGAACGCTGGGGGCCGGTCCTGGACGTTTTCGACGCGGAGGGCGTGCGGTTCGCCCACGAGGTGCACCCCGGCGAGATCGCGTACGACTACTGGACCACCCGCCGCGCCCTGGAAGCGGTCGGCGACCGGCCCGCCTTCGGTCTCAACTTCGACCCCAGCCATTTCGTCTGGCAGGACCTCGACCCGGTCGGCTTCCTGTACGACTTCCGCGACCGGATCTACCACGTGGACTGCAAGGAGGCGCGGCGCCGGCTGGACGGCCGCAACGGCCGCCTCGGCTCCCACCTGCCCTGGGGCGACCCTCGCCGCGGCTGGGACTTCGTCTCGGCCGGGCACGGCGAGGTGCCCTGGGAGGACGTCTTCCGGATGCTGCGCTCCATCGGCTACGAGGGCCCGGTGTCGGTCGAGTGGGAGGACCCGGGCATGGACCGCCTCCAGGGCGCGCCCGAAGCGCTGGCCCACCTCAAGTCGTACGACTTCGAGCCGCCCGCCGCCGTGTTCGACGCGGTCTTCGGTACGGGCCCGTCCGGCGTCTGAGGACGAGCACCCGGCCGCCGGGCCGCGCGACTCCCCTTCGCCCACCCACCCGCAAGGGAGGCAACCGTGCACCGAAGATCACGCCGGAGCGGCCTGCGTCCGGCACTCGCCCTGTTCGCGAGCGCGCTGCTGGCCGCCACGTCCCTGTCCCTGGCCGGAGTCCCGGCCGCGATCGCCGTACCGACCGCTACCGCCGTACCGGCCGCCGGCGCCGCGCAAGCCGGGCCGGCCGCCGCCGAGGACTTCCAGCAGGTCACCCTCGCCAAGGGGGAGCCCGAGATGGGCGAGCCGATGACGCTCGCCGTGCTGCCGGACCGGTCCGTGCTGCACACCTCGCGTGACGGAACGGTTCGCCTGACCGACGCGGGCGGCACCACGAAGGTCGCCGGCAAGCTGCCCGTCTACAGCCACGACGAGGAGGGCCTCCAAGGCGTCGGCGTCGAACCCGGCTTCGCCGCCAACCGCTTCGTCTACCTCTACTACGCGCCGCCGCTCGGCACCCCGCCAGGCGACGCCCCCGACGAGGGCACCGCCGCGGAGTTCGCGAAGTTCGACGGCGTCAACCGCCTCTCCCGCTTCGTCCTCAAGGCCGACGGCACCCTGGACACGGCGAGCGAGAAGAAGATCCTGGACGTGCCCGCCTCCCGCGGCATCTGCTGCCACGTCGGCGGCGACATCGACTTCGACGCCCAGGGCAACCTCTACCTCTCCACCGGCGACGACTCCAACCCGTTCGCCTCCGACGGCTACACCCCCGTCGACGAACGCGCGATCCGCAATCCCGCCTACGACGCCCAGCGCAGCGCGGGCAACACCAACGACCTGCGCGGCAAGATCCTGCGCATCAAGGTCAACGCCGACGGTACGTACACCGTTCCTGACGGCAACCTCTTCCCGGCGGGCACCGCGAAGGCCCGGCCCGAGATCTACGCGATGGGCTTCCGCAACCCCTTTCGGATGAGCATCGACAAGCCCACCGGCACCGTCTACGTCGGTGACTACGGCCCGGACGCGGGCGCCGCCGACCCACAGCGGGGCCCCGCCGGGCAGGTCGAGTTCACCCGCGTCACCAAACCCGGCAACCACGGCTGGCCGTACTGCACCGGCAACAACGACGCCTACGTCGATTACGACTTCGCCACCGAAACCCCGGGCGCCGCCTTCGACTGTGCCGCACCCAGGAACACCTCCCCGCGCAACACCGGCCTGACCGACCTGCCGGCCGCCCAGCCCGCGTGGATCCCGTACGACGGCGGATCGGTACCCGAGTTCGGCACCGGCTCCGAGTCCCCGATGGCCGGGCCCGTCTACCGCTACGACGCCGCCTCCACCTCGCAGGTCAAGTTCCCGCAGACGTACGACGGGAACTTCTTCGCCGGCGAATTCGGGCGCCGCTGGATCAAACGCATCGAACAGACCGGCGACGGCACGGGCCGGACCATCAACGCCTTCCCCTGGAAGGGCACCCAGGTCATGGACATGGCCTTCGGACCGGACGGCGCGCTGTACGTCCTGGACTACGGGACCGGTTACTTCAACGGCGACGAGAACTCCGCCCTCTACCGCATCGAGAACGCCACCGGCGGCCACTCACCGGTCGCCGAGGCCAAGGCCGACCGCACCTCCGGACAGGCGCCGCTGCGCACCAGGTTCACCGCCTCGGCCACCGACGCGGACGGCGACACGCTGACGTACACGTGGAACTTCGGTGACGGCACGACCTCCACCCAGCAGAACCCCACCCACACGTACCGCAAGAACGGCACCTACACCGCGACCGTCACCGCCAAGGACCCGGGCGGCCGGACCGGCTCGGCCAGCGTGTACCTGACCGTCGGCAACACCGCACCCAAGGTCACCCTGCAACTCCCCGGGGACGGACAGCTGTTCACCTTCGGCGACAAGGTCCCGTTCACGGTCAAGGTCACCGACCCCGAGGACCGCACCATCGACTGCGCCAAGGTCAAGATCACCCACATCCTCGGGCACGACAGCCACGGCCACCCCGTCACCTCCGCCACCGGCTGCTCCGGCACCCTCCAGACGTCGGCGGACAACGAGCACGACCCCAACGCCAACATCTTCGGGGTCTTCGACGCCGAGTACACCGACCAGGGCGCCAACGGCCAGCCGCCGCTGACCACCCACGACCAGGCCGTCACCCAGCCCCGGCACCGCCAGGCCGAGCACTTCGGCACCTCCCGGGGCGTACGGATCGTCACCCACACACCGGCGCACGGCGGCCGGACCGTGGGCGACATCCACCACGGCGACTGGATCGCATTCAAGCCGTATCTCGTCAAGAACGCCCAGAAGTTCACCGCCCGGGTCTCCTCCGCCGGCACCGGCGGCACGCTGGAGATCCGCACGGGCCGGGCGGACGGACGGCTGCTCGGCAGCGTCAAGGTACCGGTGACCGGCGGCTGGGAAACCTTCACGGACGTCTCGGCCCCCCTCAACGGCAAACCGCCGGCCGGTACCACCACCCTCTACCTCGTCTTCAAGGGCAGCGGCACGGGCGCCCTCTACGACGTGGACGACTTCACCTTCACCACCGGCTGACCCCAGGTGGCCACCGGGGCGGGCGGACGGCGCCCGGGACGACCGGACGCCCAAGCGCCGGCCGCCCGCCCCGTGGCCGGCGGAAGGAGAACCGACATGTACCCCTGTGCCCGGCTGGCCACCACCGCGGCCGCCGCCACCCTGCTGGCCACCATGGCCCTGCCCGGCAGCCCCGAACGCCCACTGAAGGACCGCGTCCTGGTCTTCTCCAAGGCGGCCGGATTCCGGCACGCCTCGATCCCCGACGGCATCGCCGCCGTCAAGGACCTCGGCAGACGGCACGGCTTCACCGTGGACGCCACCGAGGACGCCGCCGCCTTCGACGACAAGCGCCTCGCCCGCTACGCCGCCGTCGTCTTCCTCTCCACCACCGGCGACGTGCTCCGGCCCGCCCAGCAACGCGCCTTCGAACGCTACATCGCGCGCGGCGGCGGATACGTCGGCGTACACGCCGCCGCCGACACCGAGTACGACTGGCCCTTCTACGGGGGCCTGGCCGGCGCGTACTTCCGGTCCCACCCCGCCGTACAGCCCGCCACCGTAGGCGTCGAGGACCGCGCCCACCCGGCCACCGCCCACCTCGCGGCGGCCTGGGACCGCACCGACGAGTGGTACAACTACCGCACCAACCCGCGCACCCGCGCCCACGTCCTGGCCGCCCTCGACGAATCCACGTACGGCGGCGGCACGATGCGCGGCGACCACCCCATCGCCTGGTGCCAGGAGTACCGCGGCGGCCGGGCCTTCTACACCGGCGGCGGACACACCGAGCAGTCCTTCGCGGACCCCGCCTTCCGTACACACCTGCTGGGCGGCATTCGCTGGGCCACCGGCGCCACACAGGCCGACTGCCGCCCGGAGACCGGCTACCGGGCCCTGTTCGACGGCACCTCGACGGCCGGCTGGAAGCAGGCGGGCCCCGGCTCCTTCACCCTGGAGGGCGCCACTCTGACCTCGGCCGGTGGCATGGGCATGCTCTGGTACGCGGCCCGGGAGTTCGGCTCGTACTCCCTCAAGATCGACTGGCGGATGCCCGGCGCCGACGGCGACGACAACTCCGGTGTCTTCATCGGCTTCCCGCCCTCCGACGACCCGTGGTCGGCCGTGAACAACGGCTACGAGATCCAGATCGACGCCACCGACGCCCCCGACCGCACCACCGGATCCGTGTATGGATTCCAGGCCGCGGACGTCACGGCGCGCGACGCCGCGCTCAACCCGCCGGGGGAGTGGAACACCTACGAACTGCGCGTCGAAGGCGAACGGCTGCGCATCCACCTCAACGGACGCAAGATCAACGACTTCACGAACACGGACCCGGCGCGCAGCCTGCGCCAGGGCCGCATCGGCATCCAGAACCACGGTGACGAGGACCGGGTCTCCTTCCGCAACATCCGGGTGAAGGAGTTCGAGGCGGCGGGGAAGGGTGGTCGGGGATGACGGGGGTGCCGGGGATGACGGGAGTGCCGGGGGTGCCGGGGATATCGGGGGTGGAGGGTGAGTTCGGGGCTGGGACTCGGGCTGGGGCTGGGATTGGGATTGGGATTGGGGGCCGTGGTGGTGGCGGGCGTACGGGGGTGTGGCTGGTCGGGGCGCGGGGGTCGGTCGGGACGACCGTGATCGCCGGCTGCGCCGCCGTCGCCGCCGGGCTGCAGCCGCCGACCGGCATGGTCACCGAGACCGCGCCGTTCCACGGGGTCCCGCTGCCGCCACTGGCCTCCCTCGTCTTCGGCGGCCACGACACCGCGTCGTACCCACTGCCCAAGCGGGCCGAGGAACTCGCGGCGGGCGGCGTACTCCCGTACGGCCTGCCGCACGCCGTACGCGCCGAACTGGAAGCGGCGGACGAGGCGGTACGGCCCGGCGGCCCGCTCCCCGGCGACACCCGCGACGACCGTGAGCTGGTCACCGCCTTCACCGCCGACCTACGTGCGTTCACACGGACCCACGGCCTGGACCGCGCGGTCGTCGTCAACATCGCCTCCACGGAACCGGCGCCCCGGAGCGAAGGCGGAGAAGACCGCCTCCCGCCCAGCTCCCTCTACGCCCACGCGGCACTGCGCGCGGGCTGCCCTTACGTCAACTTCACACCGTCCACCGGTATGCACCACCCGCTGCTCCAGCAGATGGCCGTGTGCAGCGGGCTTCCGTACGCGGGACGCGACGGCAAGACCGGCCAGACACTGCTGCGCTCCGTACTCGCCCCCATGTTCGCCCAACGCGCCCTCCCGGTACGCGCTTGGTCCGGCACCAACCTGCTGGGCGGCGGCGACGGCGCCACCCTGACCGACCCGGGAGCCGCAGCCGCCAAGAACGCGGGGAAGGCCCGCGTCCTCGCGGACAACCTCGGCGTGGCCCCGCCCGGCGAGGTGCACATCGACAACGTCCCGGCCCTCGGCGACTGGAAGACCGCCTGGGACCACGTCGCCTTCGAAGGCTTCCTCGGAAACCGTATGACCCTCCAGACCGTCTGGCAGGGCTGCGACTCGGCGCTCGCCGCACCCCTCGTCCTCGACCTCGCCCGTCTGGTGGCCGCCGCGCACGCGGTCGGCCTCTCCGGGCCCCTGCCCCTCGGCTTCTACTTCAAGGACCCGGACGGCGGACCCGCCGCACTGGCCGACCAGTACACCGAACTCCTGACGTTCGCCCACGACCTCCGGACCCGCCGATGACCCTCGAACCGACCGCAGCCGCCGCCCTTGCCGATACCTCGTCCGGCCCGCACCCCCCGGCGCCCTCCTCCCTCCCTACCCCCTCCCTCCCTACCCCCTCCCTCCCTATCTCCTCCCTCCCTATCTCCTCCCTTCTCTCCTCTCCCTGGCTGCAACTTCTGCGGCTATCGGCGCTGCTCAGCGTCCCGGGGGATCTGCTGGCGGGGGCTGCGGCGGCCGGGCTCCGGCCCGGCCGCCGCACGGTTCTCGCCACCGGCTCGTCCCTCTGCCTCTACGAGGCGGGCATGGCACTCAACGACTGGGCCGACCGCCACATCGACGCCGTCGAACGCCCCGACCGCCCCATCCCGTCCGGCCGCATCGCCCCGGCCGCCGCCCTCGGCGCGGCCGCTGGGCTGACGGCGGCGGGCCTCGCCCTGGCGGGAGCCGCCGGGCGCCCGCCCCTGATCACCGCCACCGTACTGGCCGCCACCGTCTGGGCCTACGACATCCACCTCAAGAACACCCCGGCGGGCCCGCTTGCCATGGCTTGCGCCCGCGCCTTCGACGTACTGCAGGGGGCCGCGTCGGTGACCCCGGCGCGGAGGCCGGGACAGACGTGGAGGCAGGAGCAGGGGCAGGGGCAGGCGGTGGGCCGGGCGCTGGCGAAGGCGTTGCCGTCGGCGGCGCTGGTCGGCACCCACACCCTTGCGGTCACGACCGTCTCGCGCCGTGAAGCCCAGGGCAGCTCCCCGGTTTTGCCACTGGCCGCATGGGGCGTCATGGCCGTGGTGAGCGGGGTGGCCGGCGGAGCCCGGCGAATCGGCGGCAACGGTAGCAACGGTGGCAACTGCGGGAGCGATGGGAGTGGCGGGAGTGGGGGGAAACGCCACCTGCGGCTCCTGTCGGCCAGGGCTGCCACCAAAGCCGCAGCCGCAGCCGCAGCCGCAGCCGCAGCCGCAGCCACGGCCCCGAACAGAACCCCGGCCCCACCCCCGACCACAGCCCCGCCCCCGACCTCGGCCCGACTCGCGGAAGCCGTCCCCAAGGCCGCCGCTGCCCTCTACGCCGGGGCCGTCGCGCGCCCCTTCTTCCACGCGGTCCTCAACCCCTCGCCCTACCTCCTCCAGCGCGCCGTCGGCAACGGTATCCGCGCGATGATCCCGCTCCAGGCAGCCCTCATCGCACGCGCCGGCGCGCCCGGAACAGGCGCCGCGCTGCTGGCTCTGGTGCCCGCCGCCCGGCGGCTGTCCCGGAAGGTCAGCCCGACATGATCACGACGCACCCGCTCCGTCTCGCCTACGGCACCAACGGCCTGACCGACCTCCGGCTGACCGACGCGCTGGCCCTCCTCGCCGACCTCGGATACGACGGCGTCGCTCTCACCCTCGACCACATGCACCTGGACCCCATCGCTCCGGGCCTCGCAGCGCGGACGAACCAACTCGCGCACCGACTCGACGAGCTGAGCCTGTCCATCGCCATTGAAACCGGTGCCCGATACGTCCTCGACCCCCGGCGCAAGCACCACCCCACTCTCCTCGACCCCGACCCGGACGCCCGCACGGCCCGCGCCGACCTGCTCCGCATCGCAGTGCGCGTCGGCGCGGACCTCGGCGCCACGGCAGTGCACTGCTTCAGCGGACCCCGCCCTCCCGGCACGCCGGAGCCCGCCGTCTGGCAACGCCTCGCCGACGCGCTCACCCCCGTACTCGACGCGGCCGCCACCGCCCGCATCCCCCTGGCCATCGAACCCGAACCGGGCCACCTCGTCTCCGACCTCACCGGTTTTCACCATCTGCGCACCACACTCGACGCCCCGCCCGCTGACGTCCTCGGCCTGACCCTGGACATCGGCCACTGCCAGTGCCTGGAACCCGACCCGCCGGCCGCATGCGTCCGAGCCGCCGCGCCCTGGCTGCGACACGTCCAGATCGAGGACATGCGACGGGGCGTGCACGAACACCTCCCGTTCGGAGCAGGAGAGATCGACTTCCCGCCGGTCCTGGCAGCCCTCCGGGACCTCGGCTACCAGGGCCTGGTCAGCGTCGAACTGCCCCGCCACTCCCACGCAGGCCCGGACCTGGCCCGCGCCTCCCTCTCCTTCCTGCGCACCACCGAACCGGCCCGGATCACCGCGTCGGCCTTGATCACCGAGCCCGCCCGGGCCACCGAGCCCGCCCGGGCCACCGAGCCCGCCCGGGCCACCGAGCCTGCCCGGGCCACCGAGCCGGTACGCGCTCACGCCCCGTCGCCCTCGTCACTCCCATCCGCCCCGCACGCCGGAGGGCCGCGATGCTGACGCCGGAGAACTGGATGGCCCAGCTCCACACGGCCCTGCGCGACCGGCTCGGTGGCGCCGCGCGTGCCTGGCTCGACGAGGCACTGGACGAGGCGCACGCCGAAGCACAAGCCGCGGCCGCGGCCACAGGCCCCCGGGGCACGGCGGACGGGGACGGCGCCCTCTCCTACACCGCATACGCCCTGCCCGTATGGGAGATGCGCTTCGCCTCGGCGGGCCGGCACTGCACCCGCCGTGAGCCGCCGTACGCGCGGGACCAGGAAGCGGCCGAGGCCGCCCGCATCCTGCTCCTGCACGCGGCCCGCGCCGACATCCGGACCGTCACCCGGCTCTACGAGCACGGCACCGCCGCCGAGCGCCGCGCCGTGCTCATGGCGCTGCCCCACCTGGACCTCGGCCCGGACGCCCGGCCCCTCGTCGAGGACGCGCTGCGCACCAACGACACCCGGCTGGTGGCCGCCGCCGTGGGCCCGTACGCCGCCCGTCACCTCGACGCGCACGCTTGGCGGCACGCCGTACTGAAGTGCCTGTTCACCGGTGTCCCGGTGACCGCCGTGGCCGGTCTGGCCGAACGCGCCCGCGGTGATACGGAGCTGGCCCACATGCTCGCCGAATACGCCCGTGAGCGCACCGCTGCGTACCGCCCCGTACCCGCCGACGTTCAGCGCGTCCTGGACCTCACCGCACAGTCCGTATCCACCGCTCCATTCGCATCCCCCTTCCTGTCACCCATCGACACCGACCGCTTCCCGGTACCCGAGGTGTCCGACCCGGCCGGTACCTGATCCCCGCCGGTGCCGAGCCCGGACGCCGGACCGCGAGCCGGGCTGCCGGCACCGCCCCCCGGCACCGCCCCCGGCACCGTGTCCCGGCACGTGAGGAGACCTGATGCGCATCTTCGACCCGCACATCCACATGACCTCCCGTACCACGGATGACTACGAAGCCATGTACGCCGCGGGCGTCCGCGCCGTGGTCGAGCCTTCCTTCTGGCTGGGTCAGCCCCGCACCTCACCGGCCAGTTTCTTCGACTATTTCGACTCCCTCCTGGGCTGGGAACCCTTCCGTGCCGCTCAGTACGGCATCGCCCACCACTGCACGCTCGCCCTCAATCCCAAGGAGGCGAACGACCCCCGCTGTACCCCCGTCCTCGAAGCCCTGCCCCGCTACCTCGTAAAAGATCCGGTCGTCGCCGTCGGCGAGATCGGCTACGACTCGATGACTCCCGCCGAGGACATCGCCCTCGCCGCCCAGCTCCAGCTCGCCGTGGACCACGGCCTGCCGGCCCTCGTCCACACCCCCCACCGCGACAAGGCGGCGGGCCTCAGGCGCACCCTCGACGTCCTTCGTGAATCCGACCTGCCCCCCGATCACGTCGTCCTGGACCATCTCAATGAGACAACGGTAGGGGAGGCCACTGACAGTGGCTGCTGGCTGGGCTTTTCCATCTACCCGGACACCAAGATGGACCCCGACCGCATGGTGCGCGTCCTGCGTCTGCACGGCACCGACCGCGTGCTGGTCAACTCCGCGGCCGACTGGGGCCGCAGCGATCCGCTGAAGACGCGGAGCGTCGGCGAGGCGATGCTGGCCGCCGGATTCACCGAAGACGACGTGGACCGGGTCCTGTGGCGCAACCCCGTCACGTTCTACGGCCTCAGCGGTCGGCTGGACCTCAGCCCGCAAGCCCCGGGCACTTTGCACGAGGGCAACTCCATCCTCCGCGGCGGAGAATGAGGAGGGCGACGGGACATGCGCTTCCGGCACCCCGACGGCTCGACCGTCCACCTCGCGTACTGCACCAACGTCCACCCCGCCGAGACCCTGGACGGGGTGCTCGCCCAACTCCGCGACCACTGCGAGCCGGTACGCAGGCGGCTCGGCCGGGACCGCCTCGGCATCGGCCTGTGGCTGGCCCGTGACGCCGCCCGCGTGCTGGCCCGCGACCCCGTCGCGCTACGCGGACTGCGCCGCGAACTCGACGTCCGGGGCCTCGAAGTCGTCACTCTCAACGGCTTTCCGTACCGGGGCTTCGGCGACAGCCGGGTCAAGTACCGCGTCTACCGGCCCGACTGGACGGAGCCCGCGCGCCTCGACCACACCGCCGACCTCGCACGGCTGCTGGCCGCCCTCCTACCCGACGACGTGACCGAAGGCACCATCTCCACCCTGCCGCTCGCCTGGCGCACCGACTTCGACGCGGTAAGCGATGCCGCCCCCCGGCGGGCCGCCGCCCTCGCCGCCCTGCACACCCTCGCCGGCCGGCTCGACGCCCTCGAAGAACTCACCGGCCGGTCCCTGCGCGTCGGCCTGGAACCCGAACCCGGCTGCCTCATCGAAACCACCGCCGACGCCATCGATGCTCTGGGACACGGGCGCGGCGAGCCGTCCGGGCCCGCCTCGCCCCCGGCCCACCGGATCGGTGCCTGCGTCGACACCTGCCACCTCGCCACCTCCTTCGAGGACCCACACACGGCCCTCGAAGCCCTTAGCCGGGCAGGCGTTCCCGTCGTCAAGGCCCAGCTGTCCGCCGCGCTGCACGCCGAACACCCCGACCGGCCGGACGTTCGCACCGCTCTGGGCGCCTTCGCCGAACCGCGGTTCCTCCACCAGACCCGCACCCGTACCGCTGACGGACGGCTGCGTGCCACAGACGATCTTGACGAAGCCCTGGCTGGAGAGGCCGACGGAGGCCTGCCGGCCACAGCACCGTGGCGCGCCCACTTCCACGTACCGCTGCACGCCCCGCCCGAGCCGCCGCTCACCTCCACCCTCCCCGTCCTCCGGGACGCGCTGGCCCTTCTCGTGGGCGGGCCCGTCCCGCGCACCCACCACCTCGAAGTGGAGACCTACACCTGGCAGGACCTCCCACCGGGTCTGCGGCCCCGCAGCCGGAGCCGCCTCGCCGACGGCATCGCGGCCGAACTCGCCCTCGCCCGCGACCTGCTCGCCGACCTCGGACTCAAGGAACTCCCATGAGCGAAACTCCCACGAGCAGAACTGACACGAGCGGTGCTCCCATGAGCGAATCCCAAACGAGCGCAGCACCGAACCGCCTGCTCGTCCTGGACGTCGTCGGCCTCACCCCCCGCCTCCTCGCCCACATGCCGCACCTCAACGCGCTCGCCGAAGCCGGTGCGTACACCGCTTTGCAGACGGTCCTGCCCGCCGTCACCTGCACGGTCCAGTCCACCTTCCTCACCGGTACGACACCCGCCCAGCACGGTGTCGTCGGCAACGGCTGGTACTTCCGCGACGTCGGCGAAGTGCACCTGTGGCGCCAGCACAACGCCCTCGTCGAAGGCGACAAGATCTGGGACACCGCCCGCCGCGAACACCCGGGTTACACCGTCGCCAACGTCTGCTGGTGGTACGCCATGGGCGCCGGCACCGACTGGACCGTCACCCCACGTCCCGTCTATTACGCCGACGGCCGCAAGGAACCCGACTGTTACACCCGGCCACCGTCCCTCCACGACGAACTCACCGGCTGCTTCGGCACCTTCCCCCTCTTCACCTACTGGGGGCCCACCGCCTCCCTCCCCTCCTCACAGTGGATCGCCGACGCGACCCGTCACCTGCTCCGCACCCGCCGTCCCGACCTCACCCTCTGCTACCTCCCGCACCTTGACTACGACCTGCAGCGGTACGGCCCCGACGACCCCCGCGCCGCCGCGGCCGCCGCCGCACTGGACACCGTCATCGGCCCCCTCCTGGCCGACGCCCGCAGCGCGGGCGTCACGGTCGTCGCCCTGTCCGAATACGGCATCCGGCCCGCCCGCCGCCCCGTGGACGTCAACCGCGCCCTGCGCCGCGCCGGCCTGCTGGAAGTGCACACGCAGGACGGGATGGAATACCTGGACCCCACCGCTTCCCGTGCCTTCGCCGTCGCCGACCACCAGATCGCGCACATATACGTACGCCGTCCCGAAGACCTCGACGCGACCCGCGCGGCCCTGACCGGCCTGCGCGGCCTGGACCGGCTGCTCGACGACGAGGGCAAGAAGGCGCACGGCCTCGACCACCCCCGCTCCGGCGAACTCGTCGCCCTCGCCGAGCCCGACGCCTGGTTCACGTACTACTACTGGCTCGACGATGCCCGCGCCCCCGACTTCGCGCGCCTCGTCGACATCCACCGCAAACCCGGCTACGACCCGGCCGAACTCTTCATGGATCCTCGCGACCCGTACGTACGGCTGCGCGCGGCGACCGCCCTGGCCCGCAAGAAGGCCGGCCTGCGCTACCGCATGGCGGTCGTCCCGCTCGCCCCCGAGCCCGTACGCGGCAGCCATGGCCTGCTCCCCGCGCCCGGAGCCGATCCGGCCGACGGCCCGGTCCTCATCTGCTCCGCACCCGACGCACCCCTGCCCACCCCCTTCGCCGCCACCGACGTGAAGTCCCTGCTTCTTCATCTTGCCCGCACCCACTGACAACGCACCCCACAACCACTCAGCACCAAGCTGCCGACACACCAACCACCCAGAACAGAGCTTCCAGAACAATCCCCAGAACAGAGCCTCTAGAACAAAATCCCCAGAACAAAGGAGCCCACCCACCATGCCCTCTCGCCCATCCCACCACGACGCCCCCCAGCGAACCGCCCTCAGACAGGCCCTCCACCGTCGCGGTTTCCTCGGCGTGGCCGCCGGCGCCTCCGCAGCCGCCCTCCTCGGCTCCGGAACCGGCCAGGCGCTCGCCGCCCAGCAGGACACCACCCGTCCCACCGCACCGGCGAACCCCGCCCGGCACCCCCACGGCCCCGTACTCCCGCGCGGCCGCCTCGGCATTCAGCTCTACACACTCCGCGACCAGACCTCGTCCCTCGGCTTCGCCCGTGTCTTCGAGGAGCTCGCCTGTCATGGCTACGACGAGGTCGAGTTCGCCGGTTACACCCAGGGCTCCGCCGGCGCGATCACCCTGTCCCGGCTCAGGCGGCTCCTCAGGGAGAACGGTCTGCGCGGCATCGGCAGTCATGTCGGATACGCGTCGGCCGACCCCACCGTGTACACGTTCGCCACCGCCCTGACCAAGGTTCTCGACGACGCCGAGGCCCTGGGCCTCCCGTACATCGGCACGCCGTCGAGCCCCGACCGGTACGGCGACACCGTCGACGCCTGGAAACGGGCCGCCGCCGAATTCAACGCGTACGGTGCTGCCGCCCGGGACCGCGGAATGCGTTTCTACCACCACAACCACGCCGAGGAATTCGCTTTCGCCACCGACGACCCGCGCGTCCGGCTTTACGACGTCCTGCTCGCGGAGACCGACCCCCAGCTGGTCTTTTTCGAGATGGACATCTTCTGGGCCCAGGTGGCGCAGTATCGTTTCTCCCGCCGCCCGGACGGCACCCCCGCCCCCTTCGAACCCCTCGGCTACGTGCTGCGGGCACCCGCCCGCTACCCCCTCTTCCACGTCAAGGACGGCGAGCACGACACCGCCACCCAGGATGGCTACCGCATGGTGGACGTCGGCGACGGCGACATCGATTACCGCCGCTTCATCTCGGCGTTGGAACGCCGCCGTGGCTGCCGCTCCGCCCACTGGATCGTCGAGCGGGACGACGCGGTGGACCCGGCCGCCAACCCGGCCGGCTCCCTCTCGACGGCCCGCCGCTCCGCCCGCCATCTACGGGGCCTGCGCGCACCGCGCGGTTAAGCCGTTCGCCCGTGGCCGGGTAGTGTGCACAGGATCAGCATGACCCGACCGGGGCAGACCGGTACGACCAGATGGGCGAGACGCACATGAGCGAGGGGACCGCATCACAGGCGGGCGACGCGACCTCCGTCGCCGACGAGGAGGCGCGCGAGCGCCTGATCTACCTGCGCGGAAGCATCGACAACCTGGACGCCGCACTGGTGCATCTGCTCGCCGAGCGCTTCAAGTGCACCCAGCAGGTCGGCGAACTCAAGGCCCGCCACAATCTCCCGCCCGCCGACCCGGCCCGCGAGGCCACCCAGATCGCCCGTCTGCGCACATTGGCCGAGGACGCCAAGTTGGATCCGGCTTTCGCCGAGAAATTCCTGAATTTCATCATCGGCGAGGTCGTTCGCCACCACAAGGCCATCGCGGATCAGGGGCTGGGCGCGGACGACGACGTCCCGGGCCGGCGCGACGTGCCCATCAGCTGACCCCTTCGAGGCGCAAAGCCGCTTCGCGAACCACGCCCCACTACGTGGTGACCACCGAGGACGGTAAGGCGGACGGCTCGCTGTCCGGTGTGAGCGCGGAATCCCGCCAGGAGGGCTCCGGCACGAACAAGAATTCCCCCGGCACTCCCGTACAACCCTCGCCGGCGATCAGCGGTCTCACCTCCGTCACGGCCTGTTACGGCGCCATAACCGTACCGGCAACGGTACCGGCGTCCTTCCCGTACTGGGGGACCCATGCATCGCACCACCGTCACCGCCGCCGCCCTCGCGGCGCTCTGTCTCGGGCTTGCCGCCTGTCAGCCCTCCGGGAGCGCCGACGGGAGCGGGGCCTCGCACACCAAGGCCGCGGCGGAGCCGAGTGTCGCGGCGGAGACCACGCCGGGTCCCGCCCCGGAGCGTAAAGCCGTACTGCCCGACCTGGTGGGGAAGGGGCTGCAGAGCGCGCAGGACTCCGCGCAGGCGGCCGGATTCCGGGTGTTGCGCAGTCACGATGCCCTCGGGCGTGGGCGTGCCCAGGCGTTCGACCGGAATTGGAAGGTCTGCACGCAGACTCCCGGCCCTGGCCAGGCCGATACCCGTAAGACGGTGGACTTCGGTGCGGTGAAACTGGCGGAGTCCTGCCCCGAAACCGATGCCGGGGCAGGGACCGCGGCGGATGAGTCCGCCGCGGCCGCGTCTGCCATGCCTGATTTCCGTGACAAGTCGGTCAAGGTCGCCCGGCGCGCTCTCGCCGCCAATACCAGCCTTACGGTGAAAGACGCTTCGGGGCGCGGCCGGATGGTTCTCGTGGAATCCAACTGGAAGGTATGCCGCCAGGAACCGGCGGCGGGTACGAAGTTGGACGGACAGCCGGTGACGCTGGAAGCGGTGAAATTCGAAGAGGGGTGTTAGGGGGAAGCCCTGATTCTGGGGTGCCGGGTCAGCGCGAGCGTTGGGCTCGTAGGACGGTGTCGTGGGTGTGGGGCGTTCCGGGCGGTGCGGGAACGGTCCGGGGGCGGGTTTCGTTGATCTGTACGGTCCAGTCGGGGGTGAGGAGCCGGGCGATGTCGGCGGGCTGGTAATAGGCGTAGGGGTCGAAGCCGGACTCCTGCCGCGGGGGCAGATCGGCGAGATCGTGGCCGACGAAGAGCAGGGTGCCGCCGGGGGCGACGGCGGCCAGCAGGCCGCGCAGCGCGGTGTGGTCCGGCTGGTGCGGGAGCGGGAAGTACTGGACGGACACCAGGTCGAACGCGCCGGCCGGGGGCGGCGTGATGGTCAGGTCGGCCCGGGCCCACGCGACGCGGGCGCTGACGTCCGCGGCGGCTTCGGCGGCGCGCCGCAGGGCGACGTCGGAGATGTCGACCCCGGTGACCTGCCAGCCTTGCCGGGCGAGCCACAGTGCGTCGCCGCCCTCACCGCACCCCACGTCGAGTGCCTGGCCCGGTGCCAGACCGGTGACCTCGGTGACGAGCACTCCGTTGGGCGCGCCGCTGAAGAGCTGGTCGCGGGTGAGGTATCTGTCGTTCCAGAACTGGGCGTCCATGAGTTCTCCTGAGATCAGCCGTTGGGGCGGTCGGGATGTTTGGTCACAGGCCGTGGCGCCGGTCGCCGGTGACCAGTTCACAGACGCGGGCTTCGGACTCGGCCGAGAAGGGGTCCCTGCGGGCTCGTACCGCGCGGCGGGTGTCGTCCGCGACGAGGTCGGCGTTGATCGATCCCGCCGCGGCCGAGCCGGCGGCGGCCGCCGCGAGGACATTCGCGGTGAGGTCGGCGGCGTTGCCCGCGGCCCATACGCCCGGCACGGGCGTCAGACCGCTCGGTTCGGCGGCGATGTACGAGCCGAGGCCGCTCGGGTGCGGGGTGGGGGTCAGCCCGAGGGAGTCCAGGAACGCGGCGCGCGGCACGGCGCGCGGGGCCACGGTCAGTGCCCGTAGCGGGATCACCTCGCCGGTGCGCAGGCGGGCACCGGTGAGGCGGTCCTCGGAGACCTCCAGGCCGGTCACCTCGCCGGGTACGACTGCGATGTCGCGTGCGGCCAGTTGCTCGGACTCCTCGTCGGTGGGGCGGGGGCCGGTGTGCAGCAGCAGGGTGAGCCGGTCGGTCCACTGGCGGAACAGCAAGGCCTGGTGCACGCCCATCGGACCGGTGGACAGGACACCGATCGGCTGGTCGCGGACCTCCCAGCCGTGGCAGTACGGGCAGTGCAGTACGTCGCGGCCCCAGCGTGGGGCCAGGCCGGGGACGTCGGGCAGTTCGTCGGTGAACCCGGTGGTCACCAGGAGCCGCCGCGCCCGTACGGTGCGGCCGGAGTCGGTGCTGACCGTGAACCCGTCGCCGTCCCGTGCCGCTGACAGCACCCGTCCGGCCTGCGTCTCGACCCCGTAGGCGGCCACCTCCCGCCGGCCCGCCTCCAGCAGGTCACCGGGCGGCGCGCCGTCACGGGAGAGGAAGCCGTGCATGTGCGCGGCGGGCGCGTTGCGCGGCTCACCCGCGTCGATCACCAGTACCGACCGTCGGGCGCGTCCCAGCATGAGCGCCGCGCTCAAGCCTGCCGGACCGCCACCGACGATCACCACGTCGTACCGGCCGCCGCTGTCGGGCCGGATGTTTCGGGTCATCGTGACCACCTCCGGTCCCCAACGTGCTCCCTCCCTCGGCAATCCGGCAAAGTTCTTTGCGGAAACCGCAAAACGAGGGCGCGGTGAAGGGGAGAGTGACGAGCTCGACGCCGCGCTGGCCGCGGCCGGGCCTCGCTGCGTGAGCTGCGACGCCGCAGCGGAGTCATCCTGACCGCCTTGTCGGAGGCCACCGGTATCCCGGTCAGCGCTCTGTGCCGGCTGGAGTCCGGACGCCGTAAACCGGGCCTCGAACTGCTGCTGCCGCCGGCCACGGCCTACCGGATGCCGTTCGAGGAACTGGTCGGTGCCCCGGCCGACCTCGACCCGCGGGGCCCCGTTCACGCGAGGGGTGAACGAGACCCGGGAGGCGGTTCAGCGGCTCGGTGCGGGTCAGTGCAGGAGCCGAGTCACCGTGCCGGTGCCGGCGGCACGACCGTGGTGGCGGAAGGAGAAGGGCTGGCCCACCTCCAGGGCTACGGGCTGTTCGAGTACGGCGGTCAGCGTGCCCAGGTGGAGCGGGCGCAGTACGTCGGTGCCGTGGGCGGCGCTGCCGAGGCCCGTCCCCGGTGTCACCACGCCCGACACGGCGGCACTGCGGAGGTGGAATTGCAGGCGCCGGCCAGCGTGTGTCTCCGCGCCGCCCGCCGCTTCCGACAGCAGCGTGACGTCCGCCGTGAAGCCGGTACGGGCGCCGATCGAGCCCGGGGCCGCGAGCACCTGCCCCCGCTCCAGGGTTTCCGCCGCCGCTCCGGGCAGCAGCAGAGCCACGTTCATGCCCGAACCGGCCTCGTCGAGGTGCTGGTGGGCGGCGTCGATGTCCACGACGACGGCGGTCGCACCGCCGCCGGAGCCGACGAGCTCCACCTCGTCCCCCATACGTACCCGGCCGCGCTCGATCCGGCCCGTGGCCCAGACCTGCCTGCCCTGATTCCGGTCGAAGACGTCTTCGACCAGACATGAGGAAGGGGCTCTCCGAGGCGTCAGCCTGCCGACTGGGCGATCCGTCCCACACGAGCCCGCACCTCCTCGGACATCCGCCCGCGACCACCGCGGACAGGTACCGGAGGCTACCAACGGGGCATCGGCCGCCCCGAAGGGCGTCTGCGGGTGGTGAACGCCGACCGGTTCGGGTCACTCGTTCGGGGCGCCCGGCACGCCTCATAACCTGCGCTTATGGCCTCGGGTGGATACGCAGGTGAAACCCACTCCGAAACCTTGGTATTGTTGTCCATGTCGCCGCGGGGAACGCCCCGCGAACACGACACCTGGTCCGGGTGGCGGAATGGCAGACGCGCTAGCTTGAGGTGCTAGTGCCCTTTATCGGGCGTGGGGGTTCAAGTCCCCCCTCGGACACACAACACCACCCCACGGTCCCCCGCGGACCGTGGGGTTTTGTCGTTGGCCGACTCCGGGGCCCGGGTGACGGGTGCGCGGACTGGTGCCGTCGGGGCCAGGGGGGTGGGCGGGGTAGTGGGGTGCACGGGGCTTGGTGGATTGTTGTGGGGTGGGGCTGGGGGTTGCTTTTCGGGGCTTTTCGTTACTCGTAGTAAGGGTTTTGGGAAAGGTCGCGTGGGGTGGGCCGGAAGGGAATGGTGGACTCCTGAAATGCCTCCCGGAGTGGCCTGGTCGGGGAGCCGGGCCGGGGTAATGTTGAGGTAATAAGGAACATGTTCGGCGGGGCGGTCGGCGCCGGGGTGCGGACACGGGTGGCGGCTGTTCCGGAGGTCGGGGATAACCGGCCTGTGTGTGTGGATTTCCTGTGACTGTTGGAGCCGAAGGGTCGGTCGCGACTGGGTATCTGTCCAACTGAACAACGGGAGTCCGGATACGGGGGTGAACCGGCTCATGAAGTTGGTGGAGCGGGACGCGGAGCTCTCCGTCCTGGAGGGTCTGCTGGACGCCTGCGCCGCCGGGCGCGGGGGAGTGGTCGTGGTCAGCGGCGCGGTGGGCGCCGGGAAGACGGCGCTGCTGCGCGCCTTTCGGGAGCGGGCCGCGCCCACGGGCGCGCTGTGGCTGCAGGCCACCGCGGCCGCCGGGGAGAAGGGCGTGCCGCTGCGGGTGGCCGGGCAGCTGTTGCGTACCGCGGAGCTGGCCGGTGCGGGGGCGGAACCGGTGGTGTGGCTGCCGCCGCCGGCCGGTGGTGGCGGCGCGCCGGTGCGGGCGGTTGAAGGGGCGCCGGTGCGGGCGGCCGAGGGGGCGATTCCGGCGGAAGTGGCGGTGAACGTCTTTCCGCGGGTGTGCGGCATTCTGTTCGCCCAGGCCAGGAAACGGCCGGTCGTGGTGTGTATCGATGATGTCCACCAGGCCGATGCCTATTCGCTGGAATGCGTGTTGTATATGGTGCGGCGGCTGGATGTCAGCCGGATTCTGGTGGTTCTCGGGGAAAGCAGTGGTACGGAGTGGGAGGACGGTCCGGCGCGGCGGGAATTGCTGCGGCGTCCGGCGTGCCGGTTCCTGCATGTCGGGCCATTGCCGCGGGACGGTGTCGTCGCCATGATGGCCGCCGGGCGAAAAGGGCGGCGATCCGCCCCGCCCGTGGCGGAATTCCAGCAGCTGAGCGGCGGCAGTCCGCTACTGATGCGGGCGCTGCTGGACGATTACGCGGACGCGGACGCGGACCGGGCCGGGAGTGCCGAGCTGGTGCCGGGGGAGGCGTACGAACGTGCCGTGGCGCTGTGTCTGGGCCGCAGTGAGGTTCTTACACGCCGTACGGCGTGGCTGTTGGCGGTGCTCGGGGAGCGGGCCGCGCGGGTGGACGTCGCCGAGCTGCTCGGAGTGTCCCGTCCGGTCGGTCAACGTGGTCTGCGGGCCCTGCACGACATGGGGCTGCTCGCCTCCGGCCGGTTCCGCCACGAGGCGGGCCGGGCGGCGGTGCTGCGCCGGGCGGCGCCGCACAGCGCGCGCCTGGAGGCTCGCGTGGCCCAGGTGCTGTTCGAGCACGGCGCTCCGGCGGCCGTACTGGCCCGCCACCTGGTCGCCGCCGGGACCGTGGACGCCCCGTGGGCGCTGCCCGTACTGCTGGAGGCGGCCGAGGCGGCGCTGGCGCGTGACGAGGTGGGGCCCGCGCTGGACTGCCTGCGCGTGGCCAGGGGCAGCTGCGCGGACGAGCAGCAGATGCTCAAGGTCAGGACGGCGCTGGTGCGGGCGGGGTGGCGGGTCGATCCGTCCGCCGTCGTACAGCATCTCCCGGCGCTCACCGACGCCGCGCTGACCGGGATGCTCTCGGCTCGTGACATGAAAGCGCTGGTCGGCCAGTTGCTGTGGTTCGGCAGGGCGGATGATGCGTTGGATGTTCTCCGTGTCGTTGAGGGGGAGGCAAGGGGGCTTGGCGGTCTGGTGCTGGAGCCGGCGCGGCTCTGGTTCGCTTACGGGTATCCGGGGGTGGCCGGGACGTACCGCGCCGAGGCGGCCGCAGGCCCGTACCGGAGTGTGGCCACCGGGCTGCGGGCGCCCGGTCTGACGCCCGAGCAGGACACCCAGCAGCGCGCGCTCGCCCTGATGGCTTCCGTACTGGACCAGGGGGCGGCCGGGGACGTGACCGGCCGCGCGGAACGGATCCTCCAGGAGACCCGCCCGGAGGACCGCACCCCGGCGGCGGGCCTGGCGGCGCTGGTCGCGCTCATCGTCGCCGACGGGCTGCGGGAGGCCGCCCGCTGGTGCGACATCCTCCTCGCGGAGGCGCGCGAGCACCGGACGCCGATGTGGCAGGCGCTGTTCGCCTCGGCCAAGGCGTTCATCGAGATCAGGCTCGGTGAGCTGGTCGCGGCGGAGGAGTCGGCGCACACCGCGCTCACCGTGGTCCCGCCCGAAGGGTGGGGGGCGGCCGTCGCCGCCCCGGTCGCCGCGCTGCTGTACACGAAGGCCGCCATGGGGCGGCTGGGCGAGGCGGCGGCGCACCTCGACGTCCCCGTGCCCGACGCGGCGTTCCGGACGCCCGGCGGGCTGCTGTATCTCTGGGCGCGCGGCCATTACCACCTCGCCGCCGGCCGGCCGTACGTCGCGCTGGAGGACTTCCACCGCTGCGGGGACCTGATGGCGAGGTGGCGCCTCGATCTGTCCGCCCTGGTGCCGTGGCGGACCGACGCCGCGCAAGTGCACGTCTCGCTGGGGGACGACCGCCGCGCCCGTGCGCTGCTGGAGGAGGAGCTGACCCGTACCGGGCCCCGCCCGCTGTGGACGCGGGGCGTCGCGCTGCGGGTGCTGGCGACGCTGGCCGAGCGCGCGGACCGGCCGCGGCTCCTCGGTGAGGCGATGGACATCCTGCAGCGCAGCGGGCACCGGCTGGAGCTGGCGTACGCGATGGCGGAACTGTCGTACAGCCACTGGGACGGGAACGACGACGGCCGGGCGCGGGCCGCGGCGCGCAAGGCGCAGCAGCTGATGCGGGAGTGCGGCATCAAGGCGCCCGTCCTCAAGGCCTCGCCGGTCGGCGCGGCGAGCGCCTGCCCGCCCGAGCGGTCCGGTGCGGGCGGTACGGGCCGTTCGCCGGCCGAGCTGAGCGGTGCGGAGCTGCGGGTCGCGACGCTTGCCGCCCGTGGATACACCAACCGGCAGATCGCGGGGTCGCTGTTCATCACGATCAGCACCGTGGAGCAGCATCTGACCAGGGCGTACCGGAAGCTGGGCGTGCAGCGCCGTACCGATCTGGCGACGCGGCTGGAGCAGGACCCCCTGGAGGGGGCCGGACTGGAGGGGTGCGGTGACGGCTCGCCGCGGGACTGTCTGCGTGCCGGGTAGGCGGGCCCGAGGCCGGGCGGTGAGCGGGCGTGCGGTGCCGTGGTGGATGTTGCGCGGTTGGACAGTCCGGCGAGCGCGTGTGGAATGATTGACGCCGATACCACATCTCGTGAACTCCGTTGGAATGAACGTTAGTTGCTCCTGAAGGGCGGCTCGGCCGGGGTTGGCGGATGTGCGCGTACCAGGGTCGGTCCCGGGAGGTTCCGGGACCGCGCGGGGGCCGCGTAAAGGGTGCCGCGGAGTGCGGCCGGGCGGCCTTCCCGAACCCCGGCAGCCGGTCCGGCGCACGGCGGTGCGGACGTGCGCCGGTTGCTCGTCAATCACATCCGGCCGGCCGGTGCCGGTCATCAACGGGAGGAACCCCTCATGGTGGTGGTGATGGCCCCAGGGGCCACGCAGGAGGATGTCGACGCCGTCGTCGGCCTGGTGCGCTCGGCGGGTGGTGATGCCTTCGTCAGCAGGGGGGTGACCCGGACGATCGTCGGTCTCGTCGGGGACGTGGACGAGTTCGAGGCGCTCAACCTGCGCAGCCGCAAGGGGGTTCTCGACGTCGTACGGATCTCCGTGCCGCACAAGCTGGTCAGCCGGGAGCACCACCCCGCGCGGTCGGTCGTGCGGGTCGGCGGCGTGCCGATCGGGCCCGACACCCTGTCCGTCATCGCGGGCCCGTGCGCGGTGGAGTCCGCCGAGCAGACGCTCGCCGCGGCGCGGATGGCCCAGGCGGCCGGGGCGTCGATGCTGCGCGGCGGCGCGTTCAAGCCGCGCACCTCGCCGTACGCCTACCAGGGGCTGGGCGAAGAGGGGCTGCGCATCCTCGCCGAGGTGCGGGCCGAGACGGGGCTGCCGGTGGTCACCGAGATCATTGACCCCGGCAGCGTCGAACTCGTCGCCTCCTACGCGGACATGCTCCAGATCGGCACCCGCAACATGCAGAACTTCGCACTGCTCCAGGCGGTGGGTTCGGCGGGCAAGCCCGTGCTGCTCAAGCGCGGGTTCGGCGCGACCATCGACGAGTGGCTGATGGCCGCCGAGTACATCGCGCAGCGCGGCAACCTGGACATCGTGCTGTGCGAGCGCGGTATCCGTACGTTCGAGACCGCGACCCGCAACACGCTGGACATCAGTGCGGTGCCGGTGGTCCAGCGGCTGTCGCACCTGCCGGTGATCGTGGACCCGTCGCACTCCGGCGGCCGCCGGGAGCTGGTCCTGCCGCTGATGCGGGCGGCGCTGGCGGTCGGTGCGGACGGCGTCATGATCGACGTGCATCCGGCGCCGGAGACGGCGCGGTGCGACGGTGACCAGGCGCTGCTGGAGGCCGACATGCGGGAGATCGCCGATACGGCCGCGATCCTGTCGCCGCTGATGGGCCGGACGCTCACGCAGCCGTTGCCGCAAGCCGCCGCCGCGGCCGCGTCCTGAGGTGCCCGGCCCCCGTCGGCGGGGGTGCGCACCGCCGGTAGGGGTACCCCGACGGGCGGCCGGACGAAGCGCACACGACCCACCGTCCGGCCGCTTGGTACAGGCCAATTGTCGCGCGTACGGCCGGACGTGTGAGGCGTCCGGGAACCGGTGTTCCCCGGTGCACGGCGCCCGCCGCGATAGGGGTACCGGTGCTGAACCCGTGATGTCGCCGGAGGCTGACGTATCGCCCGTCCTGCGGTATGCCGGAGAGATGCGATACGCACAGGGCGGCGGACTGACCGCCGAGCGGCGGGAGTTCCGCGAACGGCTGCGGCTGAAGGCGGTCGAGCGGTTCGCGCGGGGCGAGACCAACATGGTGATCGCCAGGGACCTGCGGGTCAGTGTGCGGTCGGTGCAGCGGTGGCGCAGATCCTGGCAGGGGGCGGGGGAGCGGGCGCTGGGCTCGAAGGGGCCGGCGTCCAGGCCGCGGCTGAGCCCGGCCCAGTTCCGCCAGCTGGAGGCGGAACTGGCCAGGGGGCCGGCGGCCTACGGCTGGCCGGGGCGGCGCTGGACCCTGGAGCGCATCCAGACCGTGATCGCGCGGCGTTTCCACGTCACGTACACGATTCAGGGCGTACGCAAACTGATGCGCCGTCACGGGTGGGTCCATGTGGCCCCGGCCGTGGGCGGGGAAGGCCGGGAGGCCGGCGGCTGGGCGCGGGTGGAGGACGGGCGCGGCGGGCGCCCGCCGGGGCCGCGGCGGACCGAATGATCGGAAATGGCGTATGCGAATGTTCCGGTGGCGGACACCGTCCGCGAGCGGCCCGATTCCGGTGTCATGCGGAATGCGACATTGCGGGTTCAGGTGCGTCAGGTAGGGGTGCCCCGTAGATAAAGGCACTGTTAGAGTATGTATCTGAATGGGGGAAGATGGTTTGTTTGCATATCTGTTCCGCTTCGCGTCGGACGATTTCTGCGGTGCGGGAACCTTCCTCCCCCGCCAGGAGTTGTAGCGGGTCGAGAAGCGGGGGTGGGTGCCACGCCTGAACGGCCTGGCGATGTCCGACTCCTACGGGCATCGCCGATGCACGGGCCTGCCGTACGTCGTTAGGGTGCGTCAGCGCGAGCTTGCGCACGGGGGAATCACAACGCGAGGAGCCTGGAGTGGAACCTGGGCAGGCGCACCTGGATATGCAGACGGTCGTCGAAGTGGAGATCGATTCACTCTCGGTGGCCGGTTCTCCGCGTATATCCGGGGAAGATTCGGAACATGTGGAAATGCTGACGGTGGCACAGGCGCCGTTGCCGCCCATCATCGCGCACCGCGCGACGATGCGGGTCATCGACGGAGTACACCGCCTGCGAGCCGCCGAACGGCGCGGCGACGACAAGATCGCGGTGCGGTTCTTCGACGGGGACGAGGCGGACGCCTTCGTCCTCGCCGTCGAGTCGAACATCACGCACGGCCTTCCGCTGTCCATGGCGGACCGCAAGAACGCGGCCGAACGCATCATCCGCTCCCACCCGTTGTGGTCGGACCGGATGATCGCCTCGGTCACCGGTATCGCACCGGGCACCGTCGCGGAGATCCGCCGGCGGGTGTCCGGCGCCGCGGCGGCGGGCCGCGGCAGGATCGGTCAGGACGGCCGCTTCCGGCCGCTCAACGGCGCCGAGGGCCGCCGGCTCGCCGGCAACCTCATCGCCGAGAACCCCGGCCTGTCGCTGCGGCAGATCGCGCGGGCGTCCGGGATCTCGCCCGAGACGGCGCGCGACGTGCGCAACCGGCTGCGCCGGGGCGAGGAGCCGCTCCTGAAGGGGCGGGGCCGGCCGGCGCGGGCGCAGCAGGAACAGGTGGCCGCCGGGCCGGCCGGCGCGGGTGACGGCGGTGACGCCCCGGCGCCCGTCCGGATGCCCGTACAGGACCGGACGGGGGTCGTACGCCGCCTCAAGGTGGACCCGGCCCTGCGGTTCAGCGAGACCGGGCGCACCCTGCTGCGGCTGCTGAGCATTCACACGATCAGTCCGGAGGAGTGGGACGACATCATGGCAAACATTCCTCCGCACTGCAGCGGCATCATCGCCCAACTGGCCCGTGAATGTGCGGACATGTGGGCGGACTTCGCCCAGCGGGCGGAGCGGAACGTCGCCGAGGCCGTCTGACAGGCGGCCGGACCGTGTCCAAGTGAGGAAAACGACCGGTTGGACGGAGTCCGGGCCGGTCACACCCGATGGAAATGCGCGATACGGTCGGTACCGGCGGGCGCACGCGAAAGCGCCGCCCGCCGGGCCGCCCGGCACCTGACGCCGTGCATTGTTTTCCGGTGAACCGGCGCAGCATGGGCCGGTGATTCACCTTCACCTTTTCCGGCACGGGCGAGAAATCCCTGATGCCGCCCCGGGCCCAGCGGCCTGGCTGGCGCGAGTTGATATGGGTATCGTCGAAACGGCGCATCGCATCAGGGCAACTTCCGGTCACCGCGTCGCGGTCGGCCGGTCTTCGTGAAAGTTCGCCGAATATGACGTCGACGGGCGCCCTCGGGGTGCCGCCTTTCCCATGCGGCCGACGCATGGCCAGGAATCCCGACCCAGGAGGTTTCCGCTGATATGTTTGCCGGACAAGGCTCGGGCATCATGCTGGCGACGTACGACGACCCGGGAAATTCCACGGCTTCGCAGCGGCTCCGGCCGGGAACGCTCCGCCGGATTCTCGCGTATGCGAAACCGCATTCCCGCCAGTCGGCCCTGTTGCTGCTGCTGACCGTGGTGGACTCGCTGATCATCGTCTCCACGCCGCTGCTCCTCAAGGAGATCATCGACGTCGGCATCCTGCAGAAGAACACCACGGTGCTGACGGTCATCTCGCTGATCGTCGCGGGGCTCGCCGTCCTCGACGCGGGGCTGCAGCTCGCGGCCAGTCACTACTCGGGCCGGATCAGCCAGGGCGTCAGCTACGACCTGCGGGTGCAGGCGTTCACCCACGTACAGCGCCAGCCGCTGGCCTTCTTCACCCGGACCCAGACCGGGTCCCTGGTCAGCCGGCTCAACACGGACGTGGTGGGCGCGCAGCACGCGCTGGGCACCCTTCTGGGCTCGCTGTCCAGCGTGTTCACGCTGGTCCTGGTGCTCGGCAGCATGTTCTACCTGTCGTGGCTGGTCAGCCTGATCGCCCTGGTGATCCTGCCGGCGTTCATGATTCCCGGCGCGCTGGTCGGACGGCGGCTGACGCGCTACTCCCGGGAACAGATGCAGATGAACGCCGAGATGGGCGCGACCATCGGCGAGCGCTTCAACGTGGCGGGCGCGATGCTCTCCAAGCTCTTCGGCCGTCCGCGCGAGGAGGCGGGGCTGTTCGCCGAGCGCGCGGAGAAGGTGCGCCGGGTCGGCGTCACCTGGATGGTGCTGAGCCGGCTGACGGTCATCATCATGACGCTGCTCGCCGCCGTCATCACGGCCCTCGTCTACGGCCTCGGCGGCGCCATGGTGATCAACGGGAGCTTCCAGGTCGGCACGCTGGTGGCGCTGGCCGCCCTGCTGGCCCGCCTGTACGGGCCGATCACCCAGCTGTCCAGCATCCAGGGCGAGGCGCACACCGCGATGGTCAGCTTCGACCGGATCTTCGAACTGCTCGACCTGAAGCCGCTGATCACCGAGCGCCCGGACGCCACCGAACTGCCCGCCCCGGACGACGGCGCGGCCCCCGAGATCACCTTCGACGGGGTGTCCTTCCGCTACCCGAAGGCCAGCGAGGTCTCCCTCGCGTCCCTGGAGTCCAACGCGCTGCCGGCCGGCGAACGGTCCCAGGAGTCGCCCGAGGTGCTGCGCGACATCAGCTTCACGGCGCCGTCCGGCAAGCTCACCGCCCTGGTGGGCCCGTCCGGT
Source organism: Streptomyces sp. NPDC033221 (assembly GCF_055577005.1). NCBI lineage: Bacteria > Bacillati > Actinomycetota > Actinomycetes > Kitasatosporales > Streptomycetaceae > Streptomyces > Streptomyces sp. NPDC033221. Next base: position 197,392 of record NZ_JBVIQN010000012.1, read on the forward strand.
GTGGGCAAGACGACCGCCACGCACCTGGTGTCGCGGCTGTACGACCCGTCGGCCGGCAGTGTCCGCATCGCCGGGCAGGACCTCCGCGACGTCACCCTGGACTCGCTGCGCCGGACCGTCGGCGTGGTGTCCCAGGACGCCCACCTCTTCCACGACACCATCCGCAACAACCTGACGTACGCCCGCCCCGACGCCACCGAGGAGGAGCTGATCGAGGCGTGCCGGGCCGCGCAGATCTGGGACACGATCAGCTCCCTGCCCAGCGGGCTCGACACGGTGGCGGGCGACCGCGGCTACCGGCTCTCGGGCGGTGAGAAGCAGCGTCTGGCGCTGGCCCGGCTGCTGCTGAAGGCGCCCTCCATCGTCGTCCTCGACGAGGCGACCGCGCACCTGGACTCGGAGTCCGAGGCGGCCGTCCAGCGGGCCCTGCGGACGGCGCTGCGCGGCCGTACGTCCGTCGTCATCGCACACCGGCTGTCCACCATCCGCGAGGCCGACCAGATCCTCGTCTTCGACGAGGGCGGCATCCGCGAGCGGGGCACGCACGAGGAACTCCTCGCGGCCGGTGGGCTCTACGCGGAGCTGTACCACACGCAGTTCGCCCGGCAGGCCGCCAACGGCAGCGGGCCCGGACCGGACGCACCCGAGGAGGAGCGGCACCCGCAGGAGGCCGCGGCGCCGCAGATGACGCCCGGCGGCATGGTCTTCTTCGACGGGTCGGGGCCCGACGACGGGGGTGCTCCGGGCGGGGGCGTGTGGCACACCACCGGTCAGGGCCCGGGCGGTCGCTGAACCGGCACGGCCGTCAGGCGGCCGCGCGAACGGGGCAAGACGCGCCACCGCGGCGGACGACCGCCGCGGTGGCGCGGCAGGCAGAAGCGAGCATTCGGGTTGTCCGTCAAAGGGGGAGACATGGAAGGCCAGGCACAGTTCACTGCGCCCCTGACCGATTGCCAGGAGGGGACGTGGCTGGCCCAGCGCGCGGAGAACCCGCCCCGGCAGTACGACATCAGGCAGTACGCCGAGGTCACGGGCCGGCTCGACACGGATGTCTTCCGGCGGGCGCTGCGGCAGGCCGTCGCCGAGACGGAGGCCCTCCGGCTGCGGTTCACCCAGGACGGCGGCGTCCCGGTGCAGACGGTCGGGGCGGCCGGTGAGGAGACCGTCCTGCGGTGCGTCGACCTCAGCACGGAGGCCGAACCCTGGGAAGCGGCACGGGCGTTGATGCGCGCGGACGGCCGGCACCCGGCCGACCCCACCGGAGGGGACCTCTGCGCGCACCTCCTCTTCAAGCTGGCCCCCGACCGGCACGTCTGGTACCAGCGCCACCACCAGCTGCTGGTCGACCACTCCGGCAGCACCCTGCTGGCCCGCCGCGTCGCCGCTCTGCACAGCGCGATCCTGCGCGGTGAGCCGTACCGCCACCCCGGACACGCCCCGCTGCGGGAGCTGTGGGAACAGGAAGCCGCCTACCGGGAGTCGCCGCACCACGAGGCCGACCGCCGGTACTGGCACGAGCACTTCGCGGACCGCCCGGACCCGGCCACCGTGCCGGGCCACCGGTCGGCCGACCGCGACGCCCGCCCCCACGCGGCCGGCCGCCTGTCGGACGCGGGCCGGGAGGCGCTGCGCACGGCCGCGGACCGTACGGGCGTGAGCCGGGGCGCGCTCGTCGTCGCCGCGGTCGCCACCTTCGTGTGCCGCACGACGGGCGCGGACGAGGCGCTGCTGAGCTTCCCGGTCGACGGCCGTACGGGTCCCGCGGCCCGGCGGACGCCCTGCGCGACAGCCAACGTGCTGCCGCTGCGGCTGCCCGCCTCGCCGGGCGACACCCTGTCCGGGCTGGCCCGCGCGGCGCAGCGCGAGATCGACGGGCTGCTGGAACACCGGCGGTACCGCGGCGAGCGGCTGCACGCCGAATTGGGCCGACCAGGCGGACGCCGTAACTTCGGGCCCTCGGTCGCCGTCCCGGCGAGCGGCATGGACCTGCGGTTCGGCGAGGCCCGGGGCACCCTCCACGACCTGCCGGGCGGGCCCGTCGAGGCGTTCTCCGTGGTGGTGCGCGACCTGCCGGACGACGCCGGGACGAGTGTCGTCCTCGAAGCCGACCCTGCACTGTACGACCAGGAGTGGGCCGGGGCGGGCCACCGGGCCTTCGTCCGGCTCCTGGAGCAGGCGGCGGCCGAACCGGAAGCGCCCGTCGGCCGGTTCGGCGTGCTGGGTGCGCCGGAGCACGGCCTGGTCGTGGAGGGGTGGAACGCCACCGAGGCCGAACGGCCGGGCACCTCGGTGCCGGAACTGGTCGCCCGGCAGGCCGCGCGACGGCCCGGCTCCGTCGCCGTGTCGGACGACGGACAGTCCCTGACCTACGCGGAGCTGGAGGCCCAGGCGGGCCGCCTGGCCGCGTATCTGACGAGTCAGGGAGTGACGCGCGGCAGCCGTGTCGCCGTGCTGATGGAGCGCTCCGCCGGACTGCTGGTGGCGCTGCTCGGAGTCTGGAAGGCGGGCGCGGCGTACGTACCCGTGGACGCGGCGTACCCGGCGGAGCGGGTGGCGGTCATGCTGGCCGACTCGGCGCCGGCGGCCGTGCTGTGCACCGGGAACACCAGGGCCGCGGTGCCACTGGGCGCTCCCGGCGCGCTCGTCGTGCTGGACGATCCGCGGGTACGGGCGGCCGTGGCCGCGAGCCCGGCACCGGGTCCGGCGCCGGCCCGGGTGGGGCCCGAGGACCTGGCGTACGTGATGTACACCTCCGGCTCGACCGGCGTGCCGAAGGGCGTGTCGATGCCGCACGGCAGCGTCGCCGGGCTCGTCGGGCAGCGGGACTGGTCCGTCGGCGCGGACGACGCGGTGCTGATGCACGCGCCGCACGCCTTCGACGCCTCGCTGTTCGAGGTGTGGGTGCCGCTGGTGTCCGGAGCACGGGTGGTGGTGGACGGGCAGGGCGTGGTGGACGGGCCGCGGATTCGTGCGGCCGTGGCGGCGGGGGTCACGGCGGTACATCTGACCGCGGGGTCGTTCCGGGTGGTGGCCGAGGAGTCGCCGGAGTGCTTCGCCGGGCTGCGCGAGGTGCTGACCGGCGGTGACGTGGTGCCGCCCGCGGCCGTGGCACGGGTGCGGGAAGCCTGCCCCGAGGTGGCCGTACGGCATCTGTACGGGCCGACCGAGGCCGCCCTGTGCGCCACCTGGCACCGGCTGCGGCCCGGCGACCCGGTGCCGTCCGTGCTGCCGGTCGGCCGGCCGCTGGACAACCGCCAGGTGTACGTACTGGACGCGTTCCTCCAGCCCGTACCGCCGGGCGTGACGGGCGAACTGTGCATCGCCGGCACCGGCCTGGCGCGCGGCTATCTTTCCCGCCCCGGGCTGACCGCGGAGCGGTTCACCGCCAGCCCCTTCGTCCCCGGCGAGCGGATGTACCGCACCGGCGACATGGTCCGCTGGACCGACGACGGCGAACTGGTCTTCGTCGGGCGGGCGGACGCCCAGGTCAAGGTGCGCGGCTTCCGTATCGAGCCGGGGGAGATCGAGGCGGCGCTGGCGGCCCACCCGGCGGTCGGCGAGGCGGTGGTGGTGGCCCGCGAGGACCGGCCGGGTGAACGCCGCCTGGTCGCCTACGTCGTGGCGCAGCCGCCGGAGCGCGGCCGCGACGAGCCGCCGTCCGACGGCGGACCCCGGGACGGCCGGCCGCCGCGCGACGAACAGCCGTTCCGCGCCGAGCCGGGCGGCGAACGGGTGGCCGCGGGCGCGGGCAGCGCTCCGGAATCCCTGCTCACCGGGGAGTCCGGCGGCAGTACCGCGGCGGGCCGGGACACCGGCGCGCTGCTCGCCGCGCTGCGCGAGTTCGTCGGCGGGCGGCTGCCGGAGTACATGGTGCCGTCGGCGTTCGTCCCGCTGGACGGGCTGCCGCTGACCGTGAACGGCAAGGTCGACCACAAGGCGCTGCCCGCCCCCGACTTCACCGGACGCGCGTCCGTACGGGAGCCGCGCGGTGCCGCCGAGGAGACGCTGTGCGCGCTGTTCGCGCAGGTGCTGGGCCTGGAACGGGTGGGGCCCGAGGACAGTTTCTTCGAGCTGGGCGGCGACTCGATCATGGCGGTGCAGCTCGCCTCACGGGCGCGCCGCGCCGGGCTGGTGCTGACCACATCGCAGGTCTTCGACGAGCGGACGCCGGAGCGGCTGGCACGGGTGGCGCCCTCCCCGACGGGCGAACGACCGGGTACGGACACCGAGGCCGGCGAGGTGCCGTGGACGCCGCTGCCCCCCGGGCAGGGCGGGAACTTCGCGCGCTGGGTGGTGCTGGCCGCTCCGGACGGCATGCGTACGGACGCGCTGCGGGCCGCCGTCGCCGCCATGCTGGACACCCATGCCGTGCTGCGCGCACGGACGGCCTCCGGGGACACCGGACCGCGCCTGGTGGTGCCCGGCCGCGGCACGGTGGACGCGGCGGCACTGGCCACCAGGGAGACCGTCACCGCCGCGGACCTCGACCGGGCCGCCGAGCGCGCGGCCCGCGAAGCGGTGGCGCGGCTCGATCCGACGGCCGGGACGAACCTCCAGGCGGTGTGGCTGGATGCGGGCGCCGCGCAGCCCGGCCGCCTGGTGCTCGCGGTCCACCACGCGGTGGCGGACGCCGCGTCCTGGCACATCCTGGTCCCGGACTTCGTGACCGCGTGCGCGACCGCGGCCGCCGGCCGGACACCGGAACCCGGCCCGATGGGCACCTCTTTCAGGCACTGGGCGGACCTGCTGACCGCACAGGCAACACACGAGCACCGGACCGCGGAACTGGACGGCTGGCGCGCCGTACTGGACGACGGCACCGGCCCTGGCGTCCTCCCGGACGGCTTCGAACCCGAGAGCGCCGCGGCGGACGCGGAAGCACGTACGGACCCGGACCCCGCCGGGACAGCACGCCGCATGGTCTGGACGGTGCCGCCGCAGCAAGCCGCGGCGCTGGTGGACCGGGCGCCCGCCGCGTTCCACTGCACCGCCTCCGACGTGCTGCTGACCGCGCTGGCCGCAGCGATCGCGTACGGGCGCGAGGACGGCCGGACCGGCGTCCTGCTGGACATCGAGACGGACGGCCGCCACGGAGGCCCGGCCGGACTCGACCTGTCCCGTACGGTCGGCCGGTTCACCTGCGTGCACCCCGTACGGCTGGACCTGCCCGGAACCGCCCTGCGCGAGGTCCTCGCGGGCGGCCCGGCCGCCGGGACGCTGCTCAAGTCGGTGAAGGAGCAGGTGCGGTCCGTCCCCGGGGACGGCTTCGGCCACGGCCTGCTGCGGCACCTCAACCCCGAGACGGGTTCCGCACTCGCCGCCCTTCCGGCGCCCCGGATCGCGTTCAGCTGCTCGGGACGCCCGGAGCAGGGCGGCCCGTACCTCTCGGCCGGAGCGGCCACCGCCGGCCGCGGCGAGCCGTCCCCGTACGCCCTGGAGGCCGGGGCGGCGATCAGCGCGACCGCCGACGGACCCGCACTGACGCTCACGCTCACCTGGCGGCACCGGGACGCGCACGGGCGGACCGACGCCGCGGCACAGCGGCTCGGCCGCCGCTGGGTGGAGATGCTGGGTGGCCTGGCCGCCCACGCCGCCCGCCCGGGAGCGGGCGGCCACACCCCCTCCGACTTCCCGCTGCTCGCCCTCACCCAGGACGGCGTCGCGGAGCTGGAGGCCGCCGTGCCACGGCCGGTGGACATCTGGCCGCTGTCGACCCTCCAGGAAGGGCTGCTGTTCCAGTCCTCCTTCGAGGAGGAAGGCCCGGACGTCTACGAGACCCAGTGGATGCTGGAGCTGACCGGCCCGCTGGACGCCGCCCGGCTGCGCACCTCGTGGGAGACGCTGCTCGCCCGGCACGCCGCGCTCCGCGCGAGCTTCCACCGGCGCGCGTCGGGCGAGGCCGTCCAGGTCGTGGCCCGCGACGTGCGGCTGCCCTGGCGGGAGATCGACCTGTCCGGCCTCTCCGAGGCCGACGCGCTCTCCGGCATCGAGGAACTGGCCACCCGCGAGCAGGAACGCCGCTTCGACACGGCCACCGCGCCACTGCTGCGGCTGCTGCTGATCCGCCTCGGCGCGGGCCGGCACCGGCTCATCGTCATCAGCCACCACATCCTGATGGACGGCTGGTCCATGCCGGTCCTGCTGTCCGAACTGGCCGAGGTGTACGCGGCGGGCGGCGACGGCTCGGCGCTGGCCCCGGCCGCGTACTACGGCGACTACCTCGCCTGGCGCGCCCGCCAGGACAAGGACGCCGCCCGGACCGCCTGGGCCGCCGAGTTCACCGGCACCGAGGAACCCACGCTCGTCGCCCCGGGCGCGGCCGACCGGGGCCCGGTGGACGCCGGCCACGTCATCACCGACCTGCCCGAGGAGACCACCCGCGACCTCGCCGCACTGGCGCGCCGCCATGGCCTGACGGTGAACACGGTCATGCAGGGGGCCTGGGCCCTGGTGCTGGCCCGGCTGGCGGGCCGTACGGACGTGGTGTTCGGCGCCACCGTCGCGGGCCGGCCGCCGGAGCTGCCCGGCATGGAGTCCATGGTCGGCCTGCTCATCAACACCGTGCCGGTACGGGTACGCCTCGACGCGGCGCAGCCGGTGCTCGGGCTGCTGCGCGACCTCCAGGAGCGCCAGTCGGCGTTGCTGCCCCACCAGCACCTGGGGTTGCCGGAGATCCAGCGTCTGGCCGGCCCCGGCGCGGTCTTCGACACCCTCGTCGTGCACGAGAACTACCCCCGCGCGATCGCCGCGCCCGGCTCCCCGGACGCGCTCGGCTTCGCCGTACTGGGCACCCGCGAGGCCACGCACTACCCGCTGACCCTGGGCGTCATCCCGGGCGAACGGCTGCGCGTGCACGTGGCGCACCGCCGCGGCCAGGTCCCGGCGGACATTGCCGAGAAGCTGGTCGGGCGGCTGGTGCGGGTCTTCGAGCAGCTCATGGCGGACTGCTCGGTGCCGGTGGGACGGGTCGGCGTCCTGGACCCGGACGAACACGCGCTGGTGGTGGCCGACTGGAACCGTACGGACGCGCCGGTGGCCGCCGCGACCATGCCCGAGCTGTTCCGCGCCCAGGCCGGACGGACACCGGGTGCCGTCGCGGTACTGGACGGCAAGAGGGAGCTGACCTACGCCGGGCTGGAGTACGAGGCGGGCCAGCTCGCCCGCTACCTGACCGGCCGCGGAGTGGGGCCGGAGTGCCGGGTGGCGGTCGTCGTCGAGCGGTCCGTGGCGATGGTCGTGGCGGTGCTGGCGGTGGCGATGGCGGGCGGGGTGTACGTACCGGTGGACCCCGAATACCCAGCCGAGCGGATCGCGTTCGTGCTGCGGGACGCGGAACCGGCGGTCGTGCTGTGCACGACCCGCACCCGGCCCGCGGTGCGGGCCGCTGCGGACACCGGCACGGTCGTCGTCCTGGACGACCCCGCGGTGGCCGGGGCGGTGGCGCGCCACACGGGCGGCTCGCTGTCCGGCGCCGAGCGGACCGCGCCGCTGCACGCGGACCACGCGGCGTACGTGATCTACACCTCCGGCTCGACCGGCGTACCCAAGGGCGTCCTGGTCCCGCACCGGGGGCTGGGCAACCTCGTCGCCGACCGCGTCGAGCGCTACCGTATCGGCGCGGACAGCCGCGTCGTGCAGCGCGTCTCGCCCAGCTTCGACGTGTCCATGGGGGACATCTGGCCGGTGCTGTGCGCGGGCGGACGGCTCGTCCTGGCACCGGCCGGACAGCAGTCCTTCGGCGACGACCTGGCCGAGCTGCTGCGCGAGGAGAAGGCCACCCATGTGGTGCTGCCCGCCGCGTTCCTGCCCCAGCTGCCGTCCGACGGCCTGTCCCGGCTGCGGGTGCTGGTCACCGGCGGCGAGCCGATGACCGACGAGGTACGCCGCCGCTGGTCCGCCGGACGGGAGCTGTACAACGAGTACGGCGTCACCGAGGCGACGGTCACCTCCACCGTCACCGCGCCGCTGACCGGCGACAGCGCTCCCGCGATCGGCCGCCCGATCACCAACTCGCAGGCGTACGTCCTGGACGCCTTCCTCCAGCCGGTGCCGCCGGGCGTCCTCGGCGAGCTGTACGTGGCCGGGGTGAACCTGGCACGCGGCTACCTGGGGCGCGCGGGGCTGAGCGCGGCGCGCTTCGTGGCCTGCCCGTACGCGCCGGGAGGGAGGATGTACCGCACCGGGGACCTGGTCCGGTGGACCGGCGACGGCGAACTGGTCTTCGCCGGGCGGGCCGACGCCCAGGTCAAGGTGCGCGGCTTCCGCGTCGAACTCGGCGAGGTCGAGACCGCGCTGGCCGCACACCCCGCGGTCGCGGACGCGGTCGCGATGGTCCGCGAGGACCGCCCCGGCGAACGCCGCCTGGTCGGCTACGTCGTCCCCGCGGGGCCGGGGCTGGACGAGCGGTCGGTCCGCACCCACGTCGCCGGGACGCTGCCGGACTACATGGTCCCCGCGGCCGTGCTGGCACTCGGCGAGCTGCCGAGGACACCGAACGGGAAGCTGGACCGTGCGGCACTGCCCGCGCCCGACTTCGCCGGGCAGGTCTCCGGGCGGGAGCCGCGTACGCCTGCCGAGACGGTGCTGTGCGCGCTCTTCGCCGAACTGCTGGACCTGGAGCGGGCCGGCGCCGAGGACAGCTTCTTCGAGCTGGGCGGCGACTCCATCACCTCGCTCCAGCTGGTGTCGCGGGCCCGCCGGGCCGGGCTGCTGCTGACCTCCCGCCAGGTCTTCGACGAACAGACCCCGGAACGGCTGGCCGAGGTGGCGGAACCGGTGACGGCCGGCCCCCGCGCGGACACCGCCGGGGCGGGGACCGGCGAGGTGCCGTGGACGCCGGTGATGCGGCTGCTCGGCGAACGGATCACCGGCGGCCGGTTCGCGCAGTGGATGACCGTGGGCGCCCCGGCCGGACTGGGCCGCAACGTGCTGGCCGCCGGACTGGCCGCCGTCCTGGACACCCACGCCATGCTCCGCGCGCGGGTGGTGGCGCGGCCCGGCGGACCGGTGCTGGCCGTCGGCGGCCGGGGCTCGGTGGACGCCGACGCCCTGGTCACCAGGGTGGCCGCGGACCGGATACCGGACACCGGCCTCGACGGCCTCGCGGAACGCGCCGCCCAAGACGCGGTGGCCCGGCTCGACCCGGCCGCCGGCGTCCTGATCCAGGCGGTCTGGCTGGACGCGGGACCGCACCGGACCGGCCGGCTGGCCCTGGCCGTGCACCACCTCGCGGTCGACGGCGTGTCCTGGCGCATCCTGCTGCCGGACCTGCGGGCCGCCTGCGAAGCGGCGGCGGCCGGACGCACACCGGAGACCGACCCCGTCGGTACGACCTTCCGGCAGTGGGCCGGACTGCTGGCCGGCCAGGCCACACAGTCATGGCGCGTCGCCGAACTGCCGCACTGGGCCGCCGTACTCGACGGACCCGACCCGGTGCTCGGCACCCGCGTCCTCGACCCCGGCACGGACACCCAGGCGACCGTACGCCACCGCACATGGCACCTCCCCCGGGAGCAGGCCGCGGTCCTGGCGAGCCGGACACCCGCGGTCTTCCACTGCGGCGTGCACGAAGTGCTGCTCGCGGCGCTGGCCGGCGCGGTCGCCTGCGCGCGGCCGGAAGCGGACGCGGCAGCCGGGGTCCTCGTCGACGTCGAGGGACACGGGCGGGAGCCGGTGGCCGGGGCCGACCTGTCCCGCACGGTGGGCTGGTTCACCAGCGTGCACCCCGTACGGCTCGACCTGTCCGGCGTGGACCTGCACCAGGTCATGGCGGGCGGACCCGCGGCAGGAGCGCTGCTCAAGGCGGTCAAGGAACAGATCCGGGCGGTGCCCGGCGACGGCCTCGGCCACGGACTGCTGCGCCACCTCAACCCGGAGACCGCCCCCGTACTGGCCGCCCTCCCGGCCCCGCAGATCGGCTTCAACTACCTCGGCCGGTTCCCCGCGGGCGCCCCCGAGGGCACCGCCGGGCCGTGGGAGGCGGCGGGCAGCACCGCACTGGGCGGCTCCGACGACCCGGACATGCCCGCACCGCACGCCCTGGAGGCCGGCGCGGTCATCCGCGACACCTCCGAAGGGCCCGAACTGACGATCACGGTCGGCGGACCGGCCGGCGTCCTCGACGACGCGGCCGTCACCCGCCTGGGGCAGCTCTGGCAGGACCTGCTCGGCGGCCTGGCCGCCCACACGGCCGCTCCCGAGGCGGGCGGCCACACGCCCTCCGACTTCCCGCTCCTGGACCTCGGCCAGGACGAGGTCGAGGAGTTCGAAGCGATCGCGGCACGGCTCGAAGGGGGACTGTCGCTGTGAAGACCTCACCACCCGCCACCGGACCGGCATCGGGCAAGGGCTCCGCACTCGCCGAGGTGTGGCCGCTGTCACCGCTGCAGGAAGGCATGCTCTTCCACGCCGGCTTCGGCGACGAGGGACCCGACGTCTACGTCATCCAGCGCACCCTGACGATCGAAGGACCGCTGGACGCGGCCCGCTGGCGCGCGTCCTGGCAGGCGCTGGTGGCGCGGCACGCGGCGCTGCGCGCCAGTTTCCACCGCCGCAAGTCGGGCGAGGCGGTCCAGCTCGTCTCCCGGGAGGCCGCACTGCCCTGGCGCGAAGCCGACCTGTCCGGCCTGCCGGAGGCCGAAGCGCTCACCGAGGTCGGCCGGCTGGCCGCCGGTGAGTGCGCGGAGCGCTTCGACCTCGGGGGGGCACCGCTGCTGCGGGTGCTGCTCGTCCGCCTCGGCGACGACCGGCACTGCATGGTGCTGACGGCCCATCACATCCTGCTCGACGGCTGGTCGATGCCCATTCTCTTCGACGAGGCGACCACGGTCTACGCGGCGGGCGGCGATGCCACGGTGCTGCGCCGCACCGCTTCCTACCGCGACTACCTGGCCTGGCTGGGCCGGCAGGACAAGGACGCCGCGCGGGCCGCCTGGCGCGCCGAACTGGCCGGGGACGGCGAGCCGACGCTCATCGCTCCCGGCGACCCGGCCCGCACCCCCGAGCTGCCCGACCAGACCAAGGCCGACCTGCCCGCGTACCTCACCCGCGCTCTCACCGGTCTGGCCCGCGGCCACGGCCTGACCGTCAACACCGTGGTCCAGGGCGCCTGGGCGCTGCTCCTCGCCCGGCTGGCCGGACGCGACGACGTGGTCTACGGCACGACCGTGGCCGGCCGCCCGCCGGAACTCCCCGGCGTCGAGTCGATGGTCGGCCTCTTCATCAACACGGTGCCGGTACGCGTGCGCCTCGACGCGGGGCAGCCTGTGGCGGAGCTGCTCAGGGACGTACAGGCCCGGCAGTCCGCGCTGCTGCCGCACCAGCACCTGGGCCTGGCCGAGATCCAGAAGCACGCCGGGCCCGGAGCCACCTTCGACACGCTGGTGGTGTACGAGAACTACCCGCGCCCGGCCGTCGAATCGGCCGCGCCCGGCACGCTCTCCTTCACCACGCTGGGCCTGCGCCAGGCCACCCACTACCCGCTGACCCTCGGCATCCTCCCCGGCGACCGCCTGGAGGTGGAGGTCTCCTACCGGCCCGACCTGGTGACCGCCGAACTGGCCCGTGAGCTGACCGGGCGCCTGGTACGGGTGCTGGAGCAGGTGGTGGCCGACCCGTCGATACCGGTGGGGCGGGTCGGCGTCCTGGACGCGGAGGAGCGGCGCCGGATCGTCGAGGGCTGGAATGCCACGGCTGCCGAGGCGGCGGGCGCCTCGGTACCGGAGCTGTTCGCGGCACGGGCGGCGGCCACGCCGGACGCCGTGGCCGTGACGGACGGGCGTCAAAGTGTTCAATTCGGCGAGTTGGACACCGGGTCCGGCCGCCTCGCCGCGTACCTGAGCGGTCTGGGCGTCGGGCGGGGTGACCGGGTCGCGGTGGTGCTGCGCCGGTCGGCCGATCTGATCGCCGCACTGCTGGCGGTGTGGAAGGCCGGGGCGGCGTACGTACCGGTGGACGCCGGATACCCGGCGGACCGGATCGCGTTCATGCTCGCGGACTCGGGACCGGCGGTCGTGCTGTGCGCCGAGGACACCCGGGCGGCGATCCCGGCGGATGCGGCCTGCCAGGTGGTCGCGCTGGACGACCCGAAGGTGCGGGCGGCCGTCGCGGAAGCCAGAACCGGAGCGCAACCCCCGCTAAGCGCTCACGACTTGGCGTACGTGATGTACACCTCCGGGTCCACCGGCGTGCCGAAGGGCGTGGGTGTGCCGCACGGCAGTGTGGCGGCGCTGGTGGGGGAGCGCGGCTGGTCGCTCGGTCCGGGTGACGCGGTGCTGATGCACGCGCCGCACGTCTTCGACGCCTCCCTGTTCGAGATCTGGGTGCCGCTGGTCTCCGGTGCCAGGGTGGTCGTGGCGGCGGCCGGTGCGGTGGATGCGCAGGCGGTACGGGAGGCGGTGGCGGCGGGCGTCACGGCGGTGCACCTGACGGCCGGTTCCTTCCGGGTGGCCGTGCAGGAGGACCCGGAGTGCTTCGCGGGCCTGCGCGAGGTGCTGACCGGCGGTGACGTGGTCCCGGCGGCGTCCGTCGCCCGTGTACGGGAAGCGTGCCCCGAGGTGGCCGTACGGCATCTGTACGGGCCGACCGAGGCCACGCTGAGCGCCACCTGGCACCGGCTCCGGCCGGGCGGCCCCGCTCCCGATGTGCTGCCGATCGGGCGCCCGCTGACCAACCGGCAGGTATACGTGTTGGACGCGTTCCTCCAGTCCGTACCGCCGGGTGTGGACGGCGAGTTGTACCTGGCGGGCGCGGGCCTGGCGCGCGGCTACCTCGACCGCGCCGGTGCGACGGCCGAACGCTTCGTGGCCTGCCCGTTCCCGCCCGGCATGGGGGTCCCCCCGGCCGAAGGCTGGGGGAGGATGTACCGTACGGGTGACCTGGCGCACTGGACCCACGACGGCGAACTGGTCTTCGCCGGGCGCGCCGACACGCAGGTCAAGATACGCGGCTACCGCATCGAACCGGGCGAGGTCGAAGCCGCGCTCGCCGCCGCGCCGGGAGTGGCGCAGGCCGCCGTCGTCGCCCGTGAGGACCGGCCGGGCGAACGCCGGCTGGTCGGCTACGTCGTGGCCGCGCGGGAATACGCGGACGCTCCCGCACCGGACGGCCAGGCCCTGCGCGAGCATGTCGCCCGCACGCTGCCGGACTACATGGTGCCCGCCGCCGTCCTCGTGCTGGACGCCCTGCCGGTCACGGTCAACGGCAAGCTGGACCGCAAGGCCCTGCCCGCCCCCGGCTTCGCCGGGAAGGCGGCCGGACGCGCACCGCGCACGGCGGCGGAGGACATCCTCTGCGCGCTCTACGCCGAGCTGCTGGGCCTGGAACGGGTCGGCGCGGAGGACAGTTTCTTCCAGCTGGGCGGCGACTCGATCATGTCGATGCAGCTCGCCACCCGGGCCCGCCGCGAAGGGGTGCTGTTCAGCGCCCAGGACGTGTTCGAGCAGGAGACGCCGGGCGCGCTGGCCGCCGTGGCCCGGCTCGCCGACGAGGTACGCGCGGCACCGGACGCGGGCGTGGGCGAGGTGGCCTGGACACCGGGCATGGTGGCGCTCGGAGAGTACGCGCTGAGCGGCGCCTTCGCACAGTGGATGATCGTCACCACGCCCGCGGGCCTGCGGCCGGACGTGCTCACCGGCGGGCTGGCCGCCGTACTGGACACCCACGACATGCTGCGGGCCCGCGTGACGCACGCGGAGGGCGGACCGCATCTGGTGGTAGCGGGACGCGGCACGGTCGACGCCGCCGCGCTGCTCACCCGTATCGACGCGACGGACGCACCGGCCGACGCCCTGGACGACCGGGCCGAGCACGCGGCCCGGCAGGCGGTCGAGCGGCTGGGCACCGCGGCGGGCGTGCTGGTGCAGGCCGTCTGGCTGGACGCCGGGCCCGCGGAGCCCGGCCGGCTGGCGCTGGTGGTGCACCACTTGGTGGTGGACGGCGTGTCCTGGCGCATCCTGCTCCCGGACCTGCGGGCCGCCTGCGAAGCGGTGGCGGACGGGTGCGCGCCGGAACCCGACCCCGTCGGCACCTCCTTCCGCCAGTGGGCAGGCGCCCTCGCGGTACAGGCCACCGAAGAGCGCCGAGTCGCCGAACTGCCGGACTGGGCAGCTCTGTTCGAGGGTGCTGCGCCGCCGCTGGGAGAGCGGGCACTCGACCCGGCTGAAGACACTCTGGCCGCAATGGCGTGGCGCACCTGGACGCTGCCGCGAGCGACGGCGGCCACGCTCGTCGGTACGGCACCCGGAGTGTTCCACTGCGGCGTCCACGAAGTGCTGCTCGCGACGCTGGCGGGCGCGGTCGCCGGCGAACAGCCGGCCGGCGCCCTCGTCGTCGACATCGAAGGACACGGGCGGGAACCGGTCGACGGGGCCGACCTGTCCCGGACGGTGGGCTGGTTCACCAGCGTCCACCCGGTACGCCTGGACGCGTCGGGCATCGACCTGGACGACGCGCAGCGGGGCGGCCCGGCAGCCGGTGAACTGCTCAAACGGGTCAAGGAACAGGCGCGGGCGGTGCCCGGCGACGGCCTCGGCCACGCCCTGCTGCGCCACCTGAACCCGCACACCGCACCGGAGTTGGACACCCTGCCGGACGCCCACATCGGGTTCAATTACCTGGGCAGGTTCGCGGGCGCCGGCCGCGCCGGAGCGCCGGGGGACGCCTGGCAGCCGGCCGGCACCTCCGTGGTCGGCAGTTCGGCCGACCCGCGCACACCCGCCCCGCACGCCCTGGAAGCAGGGGCGTACGTCCAGGACACCCCGGACGGGCCGGAACTGACCCTCACGCTCGGCCGGCCCGCCGGACTGTGGCCGGACGCGGCCGCCGAGCGGCTGGGCCGGCGCTGGCTGGACCTGCTGGACGGCCTGGCGGCCCACACCGACGACCCGGCGGCGGGCGGGCACACCGCCTCCGACTTCCCCCTGCTGGACCTCGGCCAGGACGAGGTCGAGGAGTTCGAAGCCGGTTTCGCGGACGGCACGCCGTAGTCCGCGCGCGGCCGGCCGCACCTCGTAGCCCGATGAACGCATGTCGTTTTGAGGAGTAAGCGATGACCCGATCTCTTGTCGAGGACGTGTGGCCGCTCTCGCCGTTGCAGGAAGGGCTGCTGTTCCACGCCGCCTTCGACGAGGAGGGCCCGGACGTCTACCAGGGCCAGCGGACACTGGCACTGGACGGCCCGCTGGACGCGGACCGGCTGCGCGCCTCGTGGGAGGCGCTGGTCGCCCGGCACCCGGTGCTGCGGGCGGGCTTCCGGCGGCGCAGGTCGGGCGACGCGGTGCAGGTCGTGGCTCGCGAGGTCGAACTGCCGTGGCGGGAGGCCGACGTATCGGGCCTCGAAGCGGCGGACGCCGCCGCCGAGGCGGAGCGGCTGGCCGCGCGGGAGCGGGCCGAGCGGTTCGACCCGGCAGTGCCGCCGCTGCTGCGCCTGCTGCTGATCCGCCTGGGCGCCGAACGGCACCGGCTGGTCATCACCTCCCACCACGTCCTGATGGACGGCTGGTCGATGCCGGTCCTGCTCAACGAGCTGACCACGGTGTACGCGGCGGGCGGCGACGCACGCGGGCTGCCCAGGGCGGCCCGCTACCGGGACTACCTGGCCTGGCTGAACCGGCAGGACAAGGACGCCGCCCGGCAGGCGTGGCGGGCGGAGCTGGCCGGCAACGACGAGCCGACGCTGGTGGCGCCGGCCGACCCGGCCCGGCTGCCGGTGGTGCCCGAGAGCCTGATCAGCGAGATCCCCGCGGACCTGACGCGCGGTCTGGTGGAGCTGGCCCGCGCCCACAAGCTGACGGTCAACACCGTGGTGCAGGGCGCCTGGGCGCTGCTCCTGGCGCGGCTCGCCGGGCGGGACGACGTGGTGTTCGGCGCCACGGTGGCCGGCCGCCCCGACGCGCTGCCCGGTGTCGAGTCGATGGTGGGCCTGTTCATCAACACCCTGCCGGTCCGTGTCCAGCTCGACGGCGGGCAGCCGCTCCACCGGCTCTTCGCCGGCATCCAGGAGCGGCAGACGGCCCTCATGTCCCACCAGCACCTGGGGCTGGGGGAGATACAGAAGCTGGCCGGTCCCGGCGCGGTCTTCGACACGCTGGTGGTCTTCGAGAACTACCCGGCGGCGCCCGCCGGGGCGACCGGCCCCGACGCCTTCACCCTGCGTTTCCTGGAAGGGCGGGAGACTTCCCACTACCCCTTCACGCTGGTCGTCGTGCCCGGCGAGCGGATGCTCTGCAAACTCGATTTCCGCCCGGACCTGTTCGATCACCGCACCGCCGAGGCCGTGTTCGCGCGGCTGGTGCGGGTGCTGGAGCAGATCGTGGCGGACCCGTCGGCGCCGGTGGGCCGGGTCGGCGTCCTGGGGGCGGACGAACGGCGGCTGGTCGTCGACGGCTGGAACGCGACGGCGGCGGAGGCGGCGGGCCCGTCGGTGCCGGAACTGTTCGCGCGGCGGGTGGCGTCGGCGCCGGACGCCGTGGCCGTCAGGGATGAGCGGCGGGCACTGGCGTACGGCGAACTGGACGCGGAGTCCGGGCGGGTGGCCGCGTACCTGACGCGTGCGGGCGTGCGGCGCGGTGACCGCGTCGCCGTCGTGCTGGAGCGGTCCGCCGATCTGGTGGTGGCGCTGCTGGGGGTGTGGAAGGCCGGGGCGGCGTACGTGCCGGTGGACGCGGGGTACCCGGCGGAGCGCATCGCGTTCATGCTGGCCGACGCGCAGCCGGCGGCCGTGGTGTGCACGGAGGCGACGCGCTCGGCGGTCCCGGTGGACGTGGACGGCCGGCTGGTGGTGCTGGACACGCCGGAGGTCGCGGAATGCAACGACCCGGCTTCCCAACTGCCGCTCGCAGCAGACGACATGGCGTACGTGATGTACACCTCCGGTTCCACCGGCGTGCCGAAGGGCGTGGCCGTACCGCACGGGAGCGTCGCGGCGCTGACGGGCGGGCGCGGCTGGTCGCTCGGCCCGGACGACGCGGTGCTGATGCACGCCCCGCACGCCTTCGACGTGTCACTGTTCGAGATCTGGGCGCCGCTGGTGGCCGGCGGCCGCGTCGAGGTGGCACGGCCGGGTGCGGTGGACGCGCAGCGCATCCGCGAGGCCGTGGCGGGCGGGGTGACGGCGGTCCATGTCACGGCCGGGCTGTTCCGGGTGGTCGCGGAGGACGCCCCGGAGTGCTTCGCCGGGCTGCGCGAGGTGCTGACCGGCGGCGACGTGGTCCCGGCCGCGTCGGTGGCGCGGGTGCGCGCGGCGTGCCCCGAGGTGACCGTACGGCATCTGTACGGGCCCACCGAGGTCACCCTGTGCGCCACCTGGCACGTCCTGCGGCCCGGCGACGACGCGGGCGGGGAACTGCCGGTGGGCCGCCCGCTGGACAACCGTCAGGTGTATGTCCTGGACGCGTTCCTGCAGCCCGTGCCGCCGGACGTCGTCGGCGAGCTGTACGTCGCCGGGACCGGGCTGGCACAGGGCTACTGGCAGCGTGCGGGCCTCAGCGCCGAACGCTTCGTGGCATGCCCGTTCGCCGCCGGCATGGGGGTCCCCCCGGCCGAAGGCTGGGGGAGGATGTACCGGACCGGCGACCTGGTGCGCTGGACGCCCGAGGGCGAGCTGGTCTTCGTCGGCCGGGCGGACGCGCAGGTCAAGGTGCGCGGCTTCCGGGTCGAACTGGGCGAGGTGGAGGCGGCGCTGGCCGCGCACCCGGCCGTCGGCCAGGCCGTGGTCGTGGCCCGCGCGGACGGCCCCGGCGAACGGCGCCTGGTGGGTTACGTGGTGCCCGACGGGCAGGAGGCGGACGCGGACCAGATCCGTGAGCACGTCGCCAAGGTGCTGCCGGACTACATGGTCCCGGCGGCCGTGCTGGTGCTGCCGTCCCTGCCGGTGACGGTCAACGGCAAGGTGGACCGGGTGGCGCTGCCCGCCCCCGACTTCGCGGGCCGGGTGTCCGGGCGGGCCCCGGGCACCGCGGCCGAGGAGATCCTGTGCGGTCTGTTCGCCGAAGTGCTCGGCCTGGACCGGGTGGGGGCCGACGACGGCTTCTTCGCGCTGGGCGGCGACTCGATCGGCTCGATGCAGCTGGTGTCGCGGGCCCGCCGCGCCGGACTGGTGCTGACGCCACGTCAGGTATTCGACCTCAAGACGGCCGGGCGGCTGGCGGCGGTGGCGGCCCGTACCGGCGCCGCCGGCCCCGCCTCCGACGCGGGCGAGGGTGATCTGCCCTGGACACCCGTCATGCGGGCACTGGGCGAGCGCGCCGCCCGCCCCGGCTTCGCCCAGTGGATCATCATGGGCGCGCCGGCCGGACTGGGGACGGACGCGCTGACCGCGGGCCTGGCCGCCGTCCTGGACACCCACGCCATGCTGCGCGCTCGCGCCCATGCGGGCGAGCGCCCCACGCTGCACGTGCCCGGCCGCGGCGCGGTGGACGCCGCCGCGCTGGTCACCCGTACCGACGCCACCGACGTGCCGGACGACGCCCTGGACGGCATCGCCGAGGACGCGGCACGTGAGGCCGCCACCCGGCTGGACCCGGCCGCCGGTGTCATGGTCCAGGCGGTGTGGGTGGACGCCGGACCGGACCGGACCGGGCGGCTGGCCCTGATCGCGCACCACCTGGTCGTGGACGGCGTGTCGTGGCGCATCCTCGCCCCCGACCTGCGCGCCGCCTGCGAGGCCGCGCTCGCCGGGGACGCCCCGGAACTCGATCCCGTCGGCACCTCCTTCCGCCGCTGGGCCGATCTGCTCACCGCCCAGGCGTCCGAAGCGGCCCGCACCGCCGAACTCGCCGACTGGACCGCCCTGCTCGACACCGCGGACCCTCTGCTCGGCATCCGTACGCCCGACCCGGACACGGACACCGCGGCCACCCTGCACCGCCGCTCCTGGACCGTGACCGGCGAGGCGGCGGCCGCGCTGCTGAACCGCGCCCCGGCGGCCTTCCACTGCGGAGCGCACGACGTGCTGCTGGCCTCGTTGGCGGGCGCGGTCGCCCACTGGCGGCCCGGTACAGGCGCGGGCTCCGGGCTCCTGGTGGACGTCGAAGGACACGGCCGGGAACCGCTCGACGGCACCGACCTGTCCCGCACGGTGGGCTGGTTCACCAGCGTCCACCCGGTCCGCCTGGACCTCTCCGGCATCGACCTGCCGCAGGCGCTCGCCGGCGGGCCCGCCGCCGGGGCACTGCTCAAGACCGTCAAGGAGCAGGCGCGTGCCGTCCCCGGTGACGGGCTCGGGTACGAGCTCCTGCGCCACCTCAACCCGGACACCGGCCGCACGCTGGCCGCCCTCCCGGACCCCCGGATCGGCTTCAACTACCTCGGCCGGTTCGCGGCGGTCGCGGACGGCGGCCCGGTCGGCCCCTGGCAGACGGCCGGAGCCACCGCGATCGGCGGTACGGCCGCACCGGACCTGCCCGTCCAGCACGCTCTGGAGGCGAGCGCCGTCGTCCGCGACACCCCGGACGGGCCGGCCCTGGACCTCGCGCTGAGCTGGCCCGCCGCCCTCCTCGACGAGACCGCGGTCGCCGGACTCGGCCAGGCCTGGCTGGGCCTCCTCGGCGGACTGGCCGCCCACGCCGACGGCCCCGGCGCGGGCGGCCACACCCCCGGCGACTTCCCGCTCCTGGACATCACCCAGGAGAGCGTGACGGCACTGGAGGCCGCCGTACCGTCCCTGACGGACATCTGGCCGCTGTCACCCCTCCAGGAAGGGCTGCTGTTCCACGCCGCCTTCGACGAGGAAGGCCCGGACGTCTACGAGACCCAGCGGCTGCTGGAACTGACCGGACCCCTGGACGCCGCCCGTCTGCGCGCGTCCTGGCAGACGCTGCTGGCCCGGCACGACGCGCTGCGGGCCGGCTTCCACCAGCGGGAGTCCGGCGACACCGTGCAGGTCGTCGCCGGGCACGTCGAACTGCCCTGGGGCGAGGCGGACGTGTCGTCCCTCCCGGAAGCCGAACGGCAGACCGCGCTGGAACGCCTCGCCGGGAACGAACGGGCCCGGCGCTTCGACCTCGCGTCGGCCCCGCTGCTGCGGCTGCTGCTCGTACGCCTGGCAGAGGACCGGCACTTCCTGGTCGTGACCAGCCACCACATCCTGCTGGACGGCTGGTCCATGCCGATCGTCCTCGACGAGCTCGGCACGGCCTACGCGGCGGACGGCGACGGCACGGGCCTGCGGCGGACCGCCTCGTACCGCGACTACCTGGCGTGGCTGGCCGGACAGGACAAGGATGCCGCGCGGACCGCCTGGCAGACGGAACTCGCCGGCGCCGAGGAATCCACCCTGGTGGCCCGCTCCGGCCAGGGCCGGGCCCCGGCAGAGCCCGAGACCGGCGCCGCCGAGATGTCCGAGGACGGCACCCGGGCCCTGACCGGGCTGGCCCGGCGGCACGGCCTGACCGTCAACACCGTGGTGCAGGGCGCCTGGGCGATGGTGCTGGCGCGCCTCGCCGGGCGGACCGATGTCGTCTTCGGCGGCACCGTCTCCGGCCGGCCGCCGGAGCTGCCCGACGTCGAGTCGATGGTCGGCCTGTTCATCAACACCCAGCCGGTACGGGTCCGGCTCGACGGCGCGGAGCCGGTCCTGCGGATGCTCACCGGCCTCCAGGAGCGCCAGTCCGCGCTCCTGGCCCACCAGCACCTCGGCCTGCCGGAGGTGCAGGGCCTGGCCGGGCCCGGCGCGGTCTTCGACACCATGCTGATGTTCGAGAACTATCCGCGGACCACCGCCACCCTGTCCGGCTCCATGCGGGCGGGCGGCGAGGTGACGATCTCCCAGGCGAACCTGGTGGCCGGCACCCACTACCCGCTGGCCGTGGGCGTCGTCCCCGGCGACCGGCTGCGGATCTACGTGACGTACCGCCCGGACCTGTTCGACCGGCGCGAGGCCCGGCAGCTGGGGGAGCGCGTCGTCCGCGTACTGGAACAGATCGTGGCGGACCCGCAGGCGCCCGTCGGCCGGATCGGCGTACTGGGCGCACCGGAGTACGGCCGTGCCGTGACGGAGTGGAACCCGGCGGCGGCCGGGGAGCCGTCCGCGGCCTCGGTGCCGGAGCTGTTCGCCGGTCAGGTGGCGCGGGCCCGCTCCGCGGTGGCCGTGGCGGACGGGCGGCGAACTGTTCAATATGGCGAGTTGGACACCGAGTCGGACCGTCTCGCCGCGTACCTGAGCGGTCTGGGCGTGGGGCGCGGTGACCGCGTCGCGGTGGTGCTGGAGCGCTCCGCCGACCTGGTGGCCGTGCTGCTGGCGGTGTGGAAGGCCGGGGCGGCGTACGTGCCGGTGGACGCCGGGTATCCGGCGGAGCGGGTCGCGTTCCTGCTGGCGGACTCGGGACCGGTGGTCGTGCTGTGCACCGAGGACACCCGGGCGGCGGTCCCGGCGGATGCGGCCGGGCGGGTGGTCGTGCTGGACGACCCGGGGGTGCGGGCGGCGGTGGCGGAAGCCAGGGGCGGAGCGCAACTCTCGCTGCACGCTGACGACTTGGCGTACGTGATGTACACCTCCGGGTCCACCGGCGTGCCGAAGGGCGTGGGTGTGCCGCACGGCAGTGTGGCGGCGCTGGTGGGGGAGCGCGGCTGGTCGCTCGGCGCGGACGACGCGGTGCTGATGCACGCGCCGCACGTCTTCGACGCCTCCCTGTACGAGATCTGGGTGCCGCTGGCCGCGGGCGGCCGTGTGGTGGTGGCCGCCCCCGGCACGGTCGACGCCCGGCGGGTACGCGAGGCGGTGGCCGCGGGGGTGACATCCGTGCACCTCACGGCCGGCCTGTTCCGCGTGGTCGCGGAGGAGTCGCCGGACTGCTTCGCGGGCCTGCGCGAGGTGCTGACCGGCGGTGACGTGGTCCCGGCGGCGTCCGTCGCCCGCGTACGGGAAGCGTGCCCCGACGTGGTGATCCGCCACCTGTACGGGCCGACCGAGACCACCCTGTGCGCCACCTGGAGGCACCTGCGGCCGGGCGAGCCCGTGACGGACGACGTGCTGCCGATCGGGCGCCCGCTGGACGGCCGGCAGGCGTATGTACTGGACGCGTTCCTCCAGCCCGTACCGCCGGGAGTGGACGGCGAGTTGTACCTGGCGGGCGCGGGCCTGGCGCGGGGCTACCTCGACCGCGCCGGTGCGACGGCCGAACGGTTCGTCGCCTCGCCCTTCGCGTCCGGCATGGGGGTCCCCCCGGCCGAAGGCTGGGGGAGGATGTACCGTACGGGCGACCTGGCGCACTGGACCCACGACGGCGAACTGGTCTTCGCCGGGCGCGCCGACACGCAGGTCAAGGTACGCGGCTACCGGGTGGAGCCGGGCGAGGTGGAAGCCGCGCTGGCCGGGCACCCGGCGGTCGCCCAGGCCGTGGTGGTGGCCCGCGAGGACCGCCCCGGCGAACGGCGCCTGATCGGGTACGTCGTGCCGGACGGGACGGCCGCGGACGCCGAGGCGGTACGCGACCACGTCGCCGGACTGCTGCCCGACTACCTCGTCCCGGCCGCCGTGGTGGTGCTCGGAGCGCTCCCGGTGACCGCGAACGGCAAGGTCGACCGGGCCGCGCTGCCAGCGCCCGACTTCGCCGCGCGCGCCTCGGAGCGGGCGCCGCGCAGCGGGACCGAGGAGATTCTGTGCGCACTGTTCGCCGAGGTGCTGGGCCTGGACCGGGTCGGCGTGGCGGACAGCTTCTTCGAGCTGGGCGGCGACTCGATCATGTCGCTGCAACTGGTGTCCCGGGCCCGGCGCGCCGGGGTGGTCGTCACGCCGTGGCAGGTCTTCGAGGAGAAGACCCCGGAGCGGCTGGCCGAGGTGGCTGAAACGGCCGGGGACGACACCGCGGCCGCGCCGGAACCGGCCGGCGCCGGATCGGGTGAGGTCGCCTGGGCCCCGGTCGTACGGGCCCTCGGCGTACCGGCCGCGACGCGCGGCGAGTTCGCGCAGTGGGCGGTCCTCGGCGCACCCGCCGGGCTCGGCCAGGACGTGCTGACTGCCGGGCTGGCCGCCGTACTGGACACGCACGACATGCTGCGGGCCCGTGTGACGGACGGGCCCGAACCGGCGCTGCACGTGGCCGCCCGCGGTGCGCTGGACGCCGCCGCGCTGGTCAGCCGCGTCGACGCCGCGCACGTACCGGACGACGGCCTGGACGGGCTGGCGGACCGGGCCGCGCGGGAGGCGGTGCGGCGTCTGGCGCCCGCCGACGGCGTGCTGGTGCAGGCGGTGTGGCTGGACGCCGGTCCCGCGCGGACCGGCCGTCTGGTGCTCGCCGTCCACCACCTGGTCGTCGACGGCGTCTCCTGGCGCATCCTCGTACCGGACCTGCAAGCCGCCTGCGAAGCCGTCGCGGCGGAGCGGCGGCCGGACCTGGACCCGGTCGGTACGACCTTCAGGCAGTGGTCGGCCCTGCTCGCCGAACAGGCGACGGACCCCGCCCGCACCGCCGAACTGGAGCACTGGACCGCCGTCCTGGGCGGCCCGGACCCGCTGGTGGGCGAACGCGCCCTCGACCCGGTGCGGGACACCGCGGCAACCGTCCGCCGCCTCACCTGGACCGTGCCCGCCACCGCGGCCGCCGTCCTCGCGGCTCGGACCCCGGCCGCCTTCCACTGCGGCGTCCACGACGTGCTGCTGGCCGCGCTGGCAGCCGCCGTGACCCGGCGGCAGGACGAGCGGGGCCAGGACACCGGCGGCGGAGTGCTGGTGGACATCGAAGGGCACGGGCGCGAGCCGGTCGCCGGCGCGGACCTGTCCCGTACGGTCGGCTGGTTCACCAGCACACACCCACTGCGGCTGCGGCCGGCCGGCCTCGACCTGGACCAGGCCCTGGCGGGCGGGCCCGCGGCCGGCGCGCTGCTCAAGACCGTCAAGGAACAGGCACGCGCCGTACCGGGCGACGGGCTCGGGTACGAGCTGCTGCGCCACCTCAACCCGGCGACCGGCCCGGAGCTGGCCGCGCTCGCGTCCCCGCAGATCGCGTTCAATTACCTCGGCCGGTTCGCCGCCGGTGCCGCACCGGAGACGGTGGAGCCCTGGCAACTGGCCGGCGAGGCGGCGCTCGGCGGTTCCGTGGACGAGGACATGCCCGCCCGGCACGCCCTGGAAGCGGGCGCGGTGGTCCAGGACGGCCCCGACGGGCCCGCACTGACCCTGACCCTCAGCTGGCCCGGCGGGCTTCTGGACGAGGACGCCGTGCGGCGGCTCGGGCAGGACTGGCTCGCGGCGCTTCGCGGCCTGGCCGCGCACACCGAGAACCCCGGCGCGGGCGGGCACACGCCCTCCGACTTCTCCCTCCTGGAGCTGACGCAGGACACCGTGGAGGAGCTGGAGGCCGCCGTACCGGCCCTGGCGGACATCTGGCCGCTGTCGCCCCTCCAGGCAGGGCTGCTGTTCCACGCGGCCTTCGACGAGGAGGGTCCCGACATCTACGAGGGCCAGCGGATGATGGAGCTGGCCGGCCCGCTCGACATCGCCCGGCTGCGGGCCACGTGGGAGACGCTGCTGATCCGCCACCCGTCCCTGCGGGCCAGCTTCCACCCGCGCGCGTCGGGCGAGACCGTGCAGGTCATCGCCCGGGACGTACCGCTGCCGTGGCGCGAGGCGGACCTGTCGGACCTGCCCGCCGACGCCGTGCCGGACGCCCTCCAGGCGCTCGCCGACGGTGACCGCGAGCACCGGCTGGACCTGACCGTGGCGCCGCTGCTGCGGCTGCTGCTGGTCCGGCTCGCCGAACGCCGGCACATGCTGGTGCTGACCAGCCATCACATCGTCAAGGACGGCTGGTCCCTGCCGGTGCTCATCAACGAGATGGCGGCCGTGTACGCGGCGGGCGGCCACGACCGCACGCTGCCGCCGGCCACCTCCTACCGCGAGTACCTGACCTGGCTGGACCGCCAGGACAAGGAGGCCGCACGGGCCGCCTGGCGGGCCGAACTGGCCGGGGTGGACGAGCCGACCAGCGTGGTGCCCGCCGAACTGGTCCGGGCGCCCGCGGTGCCCGAACGCATCCGCTTCGAGCTGACCGACGACCTCACCCGGGGGCTGACCGAGCTGACCCGCGGCCTCGGGCTGACCGCGAACACCGTCATGCAGGGCATGTGGGCACTGCTGCTGGCCCGGCTGACCGGCCGCGGCGACGTGGTCTTCGGGACCACCGTCGCCGGCCGGCCGCCGGAGCTGCCGGGCGTCGAGTCGATGATCGGCCTGTTCATCAACACCCTGCCGGTACGAGTGCACCTGGACGGCGCGCAGCCGGTCGTCGACCTGCTCACCGACCTCCAGCGGCGCCGGACCGCGCTGCTGGCCCACCAGCACGTCGGACTGCCGGAGATCCAGCACCTCGCCGGTCCCGGCGCGACCTTCGACACGCTCGTGGTCTACGAGAACTACCCGCAGCCGCCCGAGACGCCCGCCGACCCGGATTCCCTCGCCGTACGCCCGGCCGGGATCCCCGAGGACCGCGGCCACTACCCCCTCACCTGGATCGTGGCGCCCGGGGAGCGCGTACAGGGCGACTTCATCTACCGGCCGGACGTCTTCTCCCGCGCCCGCGCCGAACGGATGCAGGCCGCGCTGGTCCGGGCCCTGGAACAGGTCGTCGCGGACCCGACGACGCCCGTGGGCCGCGTCCGGCTGCTGGGCGAGGACGAACGCGAACTGGTCGAGACCCGGTGGAACCGGACCGCGGTGCCCGCCCCGGCCGCCACCCTGCCGGAGCTGTTCGCCCGCCGGGCCGCGCAGTCCCCGGACGCGACGGCACTGGTCACGGACGACCGCACACTGACCTACGGCGAACTGGCCGAGGAGTCAGGCCGCCTGGCCCGCTACCTGACCGGGCTCGGCGTCGGGCCGGAACAGCGGGTCGCGGTGGCCGTGCAGCGGTCGGCGGCCATGGTGACCGCCGTACTGGCCGTCTCGATCGCGGGCGGCGCCTTCGTACCGGTGGACCCGGCACACCCGGCGGAGCGCGTGGCATACGTACTCGCCGACGCCGGACCGCCGGTGGCGCTGTGCACCACACAGACCCGCGGCGTCGTACCGGACGGGTACACCGGACACGTTGTCGTCCTGGACGACGCGGCGGTCGCGGCCGGCATCGCCGCACTGCCGGGCGGCCCCCTGACCGACGACGAGCGGACCGCGCCACTGCGCCCGGCCCACGCCGCCTACGTCACCTACACGTCCGGCTCCACCGGGCGGCCCAAGGGCGTCGTCGTCCCGCACGCGGGTGTGGGCAACCTGGCCCACGCCCAGATCGAACGGTTCGCGGTCACCCCGGACTCCCGCGTCCTGCAGATGGCGTCGCTGAGCTTCGACGCCGCCGTCTCCGAACTGTGCATGGCGCTGCTGTCCGGCGCGGCGTCCGTCGTCCCCGGACCGGAGGAACTGCCGCCCCGCGCGCCGCTCGGCGCGGCGCTGCGCCGCTGGGACATCACCCATGCGACGGTCCCTCCGAGCGTGCTGGCGGTGGCCGAGGAACTGCCCGCGGCGCTGGAGACGCTGACCGTGGCGGGCGAGGCGTGCCCGCCGGGCCTGCCCGCCCGCTGGGCCGGGGCCCGGCGGATGGTCAACGCGTACGGGCCGACCGAGACGACGGTGTGCGCCACGATGAGCGCGCCGCTGGCACCGGACACCGGACCGGTACCGATCGGCCGGCCGATCGCCAACTCCCGTACATACGTGCTCGACGCCTTCCTCCAGCCCGTCCCGCCGGACGTCGCAGGCGAGCTGTACGTCACCGGCGTCAACCTCGCCCGCGGCTACCTCGACCGGCCCGGCCTGACCGCGGAACGCTTCGTGGCCTGCCCGTTCGCGCCCGGCATGGGGGTCCCCCCGGCCGAAGGCCGGGGGAGGATGTACCGCACCGGAGACGTGGCACGCTGGACGCCGGACGGCGAACTGGTCTTCGTCGGCCGAGCCGACGCCCAGGTCAAGGTCCGCGGCCACCGCGTCGAGCCGGGCGAGATCGAGGCCGCGCTGGCCACCCACCCGGCCGTGGCCCAGGCCGTCGTGGTGGCCCGCGAAGACCGGCCCGGCGAACGCCGCCTGGTCGGTTACGTGGTCGCCGACACGGCCACCGGCGACCGCGACGAGCGGCTCGAACAGGAGCAGGTCGGCGAGTGGCAGGACCTGTACGACACCCTGCACGCCCACCCCGAGTCCGACGTCCTGGGCGAGAACTTCGCGGGCTGGAACAGCAGTTACGACGGACAGCCCATCCCGCTGGAGCAGATGCGCGAATGGCGGGCCCAGACCGTCGCCCGCATCCGGGCCCTGAACCCCCGCCGGGTGCTGGAGCTGGGCGTCGGCACCGGCCTGCTCCTCTCCCGGCTCGCCCCCGACTGCGAGACGTACTGGGGCACCGACTTCTCCGCGTCCGCGATCGAGGAACTGCGGCGGCACGTCAGCCGCGACCCCGGGCTGGCCGGACGGGTCGAACTGCGCACCCAGGCCGCACACGAGGCCGACGGCCTGCCCGCCGGGTACTTCGACACCATCGTGCTCAACTCGGTCGCGCAGTACTTCCCCAACGCCGGATACCTCCAGGAGGTCGTGGAGCTGGCCGTACGGCTGCTGGCACCGGGCGGCGCGCTGTTCGTCGGCGACGTACGCAACGTCCGGCTCCTGCGGGCCCTGGCCACCGCCGTGCAGGCGGGACGCGCCGGGGACGACGGCGACCCGGCCACGCTGCGGCGGGCCGTGGAGCGCAGCGTCGTACTGGAGAAGGAACTCCTGGTCGACCCGGAGTTCTTCACCGCGCTCCGGGACCGGCTGCCGGACACCGCCGGAGTGGACATCCGGCTCAAACGCGGACACCACCACAACGAGCTGACCCGGTACCGCTACGACGTGACGCTGCACAAGCGGGGAGCCGCCGTGCTCTCCCTCGACGGCGCACCCGAGCGGGACTGGGCGGACGGCAACGGCGGTCTCGCCGCGCTGCGGCGCCACCTGGACGGCGAACGGCCGGACCGGCTGCGCGTCACCGGCGTGCCCAACACCCGGGTCGCGTACGAGGCGGCGCTCGCCCGGGTCGTCCAGGACGGCGGGGACCCGGCGCGGCTGACGGCGGGCGGCGCCGGGCACACGCGCCTGCCCGACGCCGGGACCCCCGACGTCGAGGCGTTCCACGAGCTGGGGGAGAGCCTGGGCTACTGGGTGGGCGCCACCTGGTCCGCCGGTACGCCGGAGACGCTGGACCTCGCGTTCATCCGCTCCGGACTCGCCGACGGCCACGCGCCGGTGGACACGTACGTACCGGCCGGGGGCGCCGCCGACCCGGAGGCCCCGCTGACGGCGTGGACCAACGCGCCGGCCGCGGGCCGCGACACCGGGGCGCTGCTGGCCGCCCTGCGCGAACACGTCGCCGAGCGGCTGCCCGAGTACATGGTGCCCGCGGCCCTGGTGCCGCTGGACCGGCTGCCGCTCACCCCGAACGGCAAGATCGACCGCCGGGCCCTGCCCGCCCCGGACTTCGCCGGGCAGGTCTCCGGTCGCGCCCCGCGCACGCCGGTGGAGGAGACCCTGTGCACCCTGTTCGCCGAGGTGCTCGGCCTCGAACGGGTGGGCATCGACGACAACTTCTTCCACGTGGGCGGTGACTCCGTCATGTCGATGCAGCTGGCCTCCCGGGCCCGCCGCGCCGGACTCACCCTGACGCCCCGCCAGGTCTTCGAGCAGCCGACCCCCGAACGCCTCGCCGAGGCCGTGGAATCGGCACAGACCGCGGACCGTGCACGGGCGGCCGGGAACGTGGGCACGGGCGAGATCGCGCCGACCCCCGCCATGCGGGCGCTCGGCGGGCACGCCTTCGCCCCGGGGCTCGCCGAGTGGACCGCCGTGACCGTGCCGGCCGGCCTGGAGACGCGCACACTGACCGCCGGGCTGGCCGCCGTACTGGACACGCACGACATGCTGCGGGCCCGCGTGGAGCCGGGCGAGGACGGGCAGCCGGTGCTGGTGGCCGGTGAACGCGGCACGGTGGACGCCGCATCGGCCGTCACCCGTATCGACGGCACCCGCATCCCCGACGGCGACCTGGACGCCGTGGCGGACCGGGCGGGCCGCGAGGCGGCGGAACAGCTGGACCCGGCGACGGGCCCCGCGTTCCGGGCCGTATGGCTCGACGCCGGAGCCGGGCGTACCGGCCGGCTGGCCCTCGCGGCGCACCACCTCGTCGTGGACGAACCGTCCTGGCGCATCCTGGTCACCGACCTCGCGGCGGCCTGCGCCGCCGTGGCCGCCGACGCCGTACCGGAACTCGCACCCGTCGGTACGTCCTTCCGGCGCTGGGCCGCGGACCTGGACGCGCGGACAGCCGAGGAGACCAGGGCCAACGAGCCGCCCGCCGAGGAGAGCCGGACCGCCGACGGGCAGCGTCCGGAAGCGCCCGCCACCGCACACCACCGGTCGTGGACCGTACCGCACGACACCGCGGCCACCCTGCTGCACCGGACCCTGCCCCTCTACCACTGCGAGGCCCACGAGGTGCTGCTCGCGGCCCTGGCGGGCGCGATGGCACGCCAAGGAACGGGAGAGCCCGTCCTGGTGGACGTCGAGACGGACGGCAGGCGGCCCGACGCGGACGCGGACGACAGTGAACTGGCCCGTACCGTCGGCAGGTTCACCGTCACCCGCACCGTGCGGCTGGACCTGTCCGGCACCGATTTGGACGGGGCTTGGGCAGGCGGACCGGCGGCCGGTACGTTGTTGAAGGCCGTCAAGGAACACCTGCGCGCCGGTCCCGGGGCCGGCGCGGTCCCGGACGCCCCGCCGGAATCCCGCCTCTCCTTCACCCACCGGGACCGGACCCGCACCGGGCCCGCGGACACGCCCTGGCAGTCGGCCGGACCCGCCGGCGGCACGGCCCGGCTGGTACCGCCCGTCCCGTACGGCCTGGAGGCGAGCACGGTCCTCCGGGGCACACCGGACGAGCCGGAACTGACCCTCGTGCTCGACGGGCCCGCGGACGCGGCGGCCGAACGCATCGGCCGGGCATGGCTGGACCTGCTGTCCGGCCTGGCCGCGCACACCACCGACCCGGCGGCGGGCGGCCACAGCCCCTCCGACTTCGGCCTCCTCGATCTTGCCCAGCAGCAGATCGACGAGCTGGAAGCCGGGTTCACCGACGACAAGCGCTAGCCGAACACGACAAAGCGTTGTGAGGAGAAAGCGATGACCCGATCCATGGTCGAGGACGTGTGGCCGCTGTCACCACTGCAGGAGGGGCTGCTCTTCCACGCCACCTTTGACGAGGAGGGGCCGGACGTCTACACGGTGCAGTCCGCACACGCCGTCAACGGCCCCTTGGACACGGGCCGGCTGCGCACGGCGTGGGAGACCCTGGTCGCCCGGCACGCGGCACTGCGCGCCTGCTTCCGCCGGGTCAGCGGCGCCCGCATGGTGCAGGTCATCGCCCGTGAGGTGGAACTGCCCTGGCAGGAGGCCGACCTGTCCGACCGCGCGCCGCAGGACGCCGACGCCGAGGCCGACCGGCTCGCCGAAGCCGAGCGCGCCCGCCGCTTCGACCTGGCCACGGCGCCCCTGCTGCGCGTCCTGCTGATCCGCCTCGGAGCGGACCGGCACCGGATGGTCGTCACCAGCCACCACATCCTCATGGACGGCTGGTCGATGCCGATCGTCCTCGCGGAACTCTCCGCGGCGTACGCGGCGGGCGGCGACGGCACCGCACTCCCGCCCACCGCCTCCTACCGCGACTACCTCGCCTGGCTGAACCGGCAGGACAAGGACGCCGCCCGCGAGGCGTGGCGCTCCGAACTGTCCGGTGCCGACGAGCCGACGCTGGTGGTCCCGGCGGACCGGACCCGGGCCAGTGTGGTGCCCGAGGACGTCCTGATCGACATACCCGAAGGGCCATCCAGGGACCTGACCGAACTGGCCCGCCGCCACGGGCTGACCCTCAACACCCTGTTCCAGGGCGCCTGGGCACTGGTCCTGGCACGGCTGGCCGGCCGGACCGACGTGGTCTTCGGCGCCACCGTCGCCGGCCGCCCGCACGACCTGCCGCACGTCGAGTCCATGGTCGGCCTGTTCATCAACACCCTGCCGGTACGGGTACGCCTGGACGGTGAACAGCCCGCCATCGACCTGCTCACCACCCTCCAGGAACGCCAGTCGGCGCTCCTCCCGCACCAGCACCTGGGCCTGTCCGAGGTGCAGCAGTTGGCCGGCCCCGGCGCGTCCTTCGACACCCTCGTGGTCTACGAGAGCTTCCCGCGCCCGCCCGCCGGGCCGGACGACCCGCAGGCCCTGACGCTGGAGCCGGCCGGTCTCTCCCGCAACGCGGCGCACTACCCGATCACCCTCGGCGTGTTCCCCGGCGACCGCATCAGCCTGCGGCTGTCTTCCCGCCCCGACCTGTTCGGCGCGGAGGCGACCCGGCTGATCGGGCAGCGGGTGGTCCGGGTGCTCGGGCAGCTGGCCGCCGACCCCACCGTGCCGGTGGGCCGGATCGGTGTTCTGGAGGAGCAGGAGCGCGACCTGGTGCTGGCCGGCTGGAATGCCACCGCCGCCAAGGCGCCCGGCACCTCGGTGCCGGAGCTGATCGCCGGGCAGGCGGCCCAGGTGCCGGGCGCGGTCGCGGTGAGCGACACGCGGCGCTCGCTCTCGTACGCGGAGCTGGACCGGGAGTCGGACCGGCTCGCGGCCTACCTCGCGGGCCGCGGCGTGGCGCGCGGCGACCGGGTCGCGGTGCTGATGGAACGCTCCGCCGACCTGCTCGTCACCCTCCTCGCGGTGTGGAAGACCGGCGCGGCCTACGTGCCGGTGGACCCCGGATACCCGGCGGAGCGGGTCGCGTTCCTGCTGGCGGACTCCGGCCCGTCGGCGGTCGTGTGCACGCTGGCCACCCGCGACGCGGTGCCGGTCGACGCCGCGGCGGAACTGGTCGTGCTGGACGACGACCGGGTCCGGGACGCCGTCGCGGTGTGCCCGGCCGACGCCCCGGTGCCGGTACGCGTGGGAGCGGAGGACCTCGCGTACGTCATGTACACCTCGGGCTCGGCCGGTGTCCCCAAGGGCGTGGCGGTACCGCACGGCAGCGTGGCCGGGCTGGTCGGCGACCTCGGCTGGTCGACGGGCCCGCGCGACGCGGTGCTCATGCACGCGCCGCACGCCTTCGACGCCTCGCTGTTCGAGACCTGGGTGCCGCTGGCCTCCGGCGGCCGGGTGGTCGTCGCCGCGCCGGGCGCGGTGGACGCGCAGGACATCCGGGCCGCGGTGGGCGCCGGGGTGAGCGCGGTGCATCTGACGGCCGGCACGTTCCGCGTCGTGGCGGAGGAGTCGCCGGAGTGCCTGCACGGCCTGCGCGAGGTGCTGACCGGCGGTGACGTGGTGCCCGCCGCGGCCGTCGCCCGGGTGCGCGCGGCGGCCCCGGACACCGCCGTACGCCACCTGTACGGGCCGACCGAGACCACCTTGTGCGCGACCTGGCACCTGACCCGGCCCGGCGCGGAACCGGCCGCGGTGCTGCCGATCGGCCGCCCGCTGGGCAACCGGCAGGTCTACGTCCTGGACGCGTTCCTCCAGCCGGTGCCCGCCGGCACGGTGGGCGAACTGTACGTGGCGGGCACCGGACTGGCCCGCGGCTATCTCGGCCGCGCCGGACTGACC
Organism: Streptomyces sp. NPDC033221; assembly: GCF_055577005.1. Classification (NCBI taxonomy): domain Bacteria; kingdom Bacillati; phylum Actinomycetota; class Actinomycetes; order Kitasatosporales; family Streptomycetaceae; genus Streptomyces; species Streptomyces sp. NPDC033221. Next base: position 229,985 of record NZ_JBVIQN010000012.1, read on the forward strand.
GCGGAACGCTTCGTGGCCTGCCCGTTCGCCCCCGGCATGGGGGTCTCCCCGGCCGAAGGCCGGGGGAGGATGTACCGCACCGGCGACCTGGTGCGCTGGACGGAGGAGGGCGAGCTGCTGTTCGCCGGCCGGGCCGACGACCAGGTCAAGATCCGCGGCTTCCGGGTGGAGCTCGGCGAGGTCGAGGCGGCCCTGGCCGCGCACCCGGGAGTCGGCCAGGCCGTGGTCGCGGCCCGCGAGGACCGGCCCGGCGAACGGCTGCTGGTCGGCTATGTCGTCCCCGACGGCCAGGAGGTCGACACCGACGAGGTCCGCGAGCACGCCGCCAAGATCCTGCCCGGCTACATGGTCCCCGCCGCGGTCATCGTGCTGGGCTCCCTGCCCGTCACCGCCAACGGCAAGGTCGACCACAAGGCCCTGCCCGCCCCCGACTTCGCCGAGCGGGTCTCTCAGCGGGCACCGCAGAACGAGACCGAGGAGATCCTCTGCGGCCTCTTCGCCGACGTGCTCAAACTGGAACAGGTCGGCGCCGACGACGACTTCTTCGAGCTGGGCGGCGAGTCGGGTCTGGCGATGCGGCTGATCGGGCGGATCCGCGAGGAGTTCGACGCGTCCTTGAACCTGCGGCAGTTCTTCAGCGCGCCCACCGCGGCGGGCGTGGCCCGCACCTTGGCGACGAAGGCCCGGCCGGTCCTGACACCGGCCGGCCACGCAGGCGAGGCGCCCGCGACCGTCGCCCAGCTGCGCACCTGGCTGATGACCCGGCTGCACGACAACGGCCCGGCCCACCAGTTCTCCGCCGCGCTGCGCCTGACGGGCGAGCTGGACCGTACGGCACTGGAAGCCGCGCTCGGCGACGTGGCGGCCCGCCACGAAATCCTGCGGACCACCTTCTCCGGCGCCCGCAGCGAACTGCGCCAGCACATCATGCCCGCCACCGACGCCGCCGCCCGCCCGCACCTGCCGGTGACCGCGGCGACCGAGGAGGACCTGCCGGACCTGCTGGCCACCCACGGCGCCCGCCCCTTCGACCTGACACGGGAAGCACCCTGGGCGCCGCACCTGTTCCCCCTGTCGGACACCGAACACGTCCTGCTGGTCACCGTCCACCGCATCGCCGCCGACGAGCAGTCCCTCGATCCGCTCTTCCGCGACCTGTCGGCGGCCTACGGCGCGCGCTGCGAAGGCCGGGCACCCGAACGGGCGCCACTGCCCCTCCAGTTCGCGGACTACGCACTGTGGGAACAGGAGCTGCTGCGCGGCGCCGACGAACCCGAGACCCTGGTCAGCGACCAGCTCACGTACTGGCAGGACGCCCTCGCCGGACTGGCCGGGGAACTGGAACTCCCCACCGACCGGCCGCGCCCCGCACTGCCCTCCCGGCGCATCGAGAAGGTGCCGCTGCGCCTGGACGCCGCGGCGCACGCCCGGCTGATGGCGGCGGCCGAGCCCCGTGACGCCACCGGCTTCATGGTCGTACAGGCCGCACTGGCCCTGCTGCTCACCCGGCTCGGCGCGGGCACCGACATCACCCTCGGCACCGTCCGGGCCCGCCGGGACGAAGACGGCCTGGAAGGGCTGGTGGGCCCCTTCGACGGCCCGCTGGCACTGCGTACGGACACCTCCGGCGACCCCGGATTCCTGGAACTGCTGCGCAGGGTCCAGCAGACGCACCGGGAAGCCGTCAACAACCAGGACGTCCCGTTCGAGCGCCTGGTGGACGCCCTGCCGCTGCCGCCCTCCGTGGACCGGCACCCCGTCTTCCAGGTCGGCCTGAACCTCCACGAGGGCCGGACCGAGGTGTGGGACCCCTGGGAGCTGCCCGGCCTGCGCACCGGCCGCCTCGGTGTGGGCGGTGCGACCGGTGAGCTGGACCTGTCGTTCGACCTGACCGAGCGGCAGCGCACCGACGGCGGCCCGGACGGCATGGACGGCCACCTGACCTACGCGACCGACCTGTTCGGCGAGGACACCGCGCAGGCCTTCGCCGACCGGCTGGTACGCGTACTGGAACAGCTCGCGGCCGATCCCGAACTGCGCCTGAGCCAGGTCGACGTCCTGCTGGACGAGACCGAGTTCCGCCGGCTGGTGGCGGACTCCGCCGGTACGGCGGCCGAGGTCCCGGACCGCACCGTGGTCGAGCAACTGGCCGCACAGGTGGCCCGCACGCCTGACGCGGCGGCCGCCATGGACCGCAACGGCGTACTCACCTACAGCGCGCTGGACGCCGCGAGCAGTCTGCTGGCCCGTCGGCTCACGGCGCTGGGCACCGGCCCCGGGGACGTCGTGGCCGTGGCGGAACCGGTCACCGCCGCCTTCCTGGTCGCCTTGACCGGCGTCCTGAAGACCGGCGCCGCCTGCCGTCCCGTCGACGCCGGCCGGCCGGTCGAGGACATCGGGACGCTGCTGTCCGAGAGCCGCCCCGCCGCCCTGGTCTGCACCACGGCCACGGGCGGGCAGCTGCCCGCTGACGGCCCGGTGCCGACCGTCGCGCTGGACGACCCGGTGTCCGCCTCGCCCGACGGAGCCGTCGCCGCGGCGGGCCCGGGACTGCGGCCGCCCCTGCCCGCCCAGCCCGCGCTGGTGCTCGACGGCACGGCACCGGACGGCACCGCCGCGGTCGTCGACCACCGGACGCTGGCCCACCAGACGGCGTACCGCGCCCACGCCACCCCGGCGGTCCGCGGCACGGCCCTGCTCGACACCCGGGCCCCCGTCGCGGCCCTCGTCACCCCGGCGCTCGCGGCGCTGTGCGCAGGCGGCAGCGTCCGGCTCGGCGCCCCGGAGGACGTACGCACACCCACCGGGCCGGACACCGGACGGCTGCTGGTGACCACCCGGGCCTTGTTGCCGACGCTCACCGAACTCCCGGACGCCCAGCGGCCCACGGAGATCCTCGCGGTGTCGGCCGGCCCGCCGCAGCCCGACGACGACCTGCTGAAATGGCGGGAGACCCTCCCGGACGTCACCGTGGTCACCGGCCACACCGCCGCCGGGACCGCGGGCCCCTGGCTCGAACACCGCGCCGCCCCCGGCGAGCCCGTACCGTCGGCGCTGCCCGCGGGCCGGCCGGTGTGGAACACCCGCGCCTACGTCCTCGACGACCTGCTGCGGCCCGTCCCGCCCGGCGTCACGGGCGACCTGTACGTGGCGGGAGCGGCGACGGCACGCGGCTACGCGGACCGCCCCGGACCCACCGGCGAACGGTTCGTCGCGAGCCCCTTCGGCCCGCCCGGCGAGCGGATGCTGCACACCGGCGACCGGGCCCGGCGCACCACGGCCGGCCTGATCACCATGGCGGACGCGAGCCGGGCACGCCCGGGCGGCACCGGCGCGGCCCGCGGCACCAGCCGGGGCGACCTGGGCGTCCTGCTGCCACTGCGGTCGCAGGGCAGCCTCCCGCCGCTGTTCTGTGTCCACCCCAGCCTGGGGCTGAGCTGGGGCTACCGGGGCCTGCTGCCGCACCTGCCCGCCGACCGGCCGGTGTACGGACTCCAGGCCCGCGGCCTGTCCGGGCCCGAGCCGCTGCCGCTGACCATGGAGGAGATGGCCGCGGACTACGCCGACCAGATCCGCACCGTCCAGCCCACCGGCCCATACCACCTGCTCGGCTGGTCCTTCGGCGGTACCGTGGCCTACGCGGTCGCCACCGCCCTGGAGGCCCAGGGCGAGAAGGTCGCGCTGCTCGCGCTGCTCGACACCTACCACGGCGGGGACACCGGCGAGTTCTTCGGCGAGACACCCGCCGCCCGTGCGGGCGAGGACGTGACGATGCGCCGCGAACTGGGTGAACAGGGCCCGCCGGACGGCGGCGACGCCGCCGGGCTGGGTTTGGACGAACAGGTCCTGGCCAACATCAGGGAAGTCACCATCAACTCGGGCCGGCTCTCCTACGGCTACACGCCGAAGCGGTTCGGCGGCGACCTCGTCGTCTTCGTCGCGACCGTCGACCGGCCCGACGGCTCCCAGGCCTGGGACGCCGTCGCCAGCTGGCGGACCTTCGTCGCGGGGGACATCGACACCCACGACATCGCCGTCGACCACAACAACATGCTCCAGCCGGCGCCCTTGGCACAGATCGGGCGCATCGTCGCAGAGAAACTCCAGGCCATGCGGCCGACAGGGGAAAGGAACCCGTCATGACCAATCCGTTCGACAACGAGAATGGCACCTTCCTCGTGCTCGTCAACGACGAGGGCCAGCATTCGCTCTGGCCCGCCTTCGCGGAAATTCCCGAGGGCTGGACCTCCGTACACGGCGAGGCCGGCCGCCAGGAATGCCTCGACTACATCGACGAGAACTGGACCGATATGCGTCCCAAGAGCCTCATCGCTGAAATGAGCGCGAGCGGCAACGCGTCCTAGACGCTCACGCGAAGCGGCCACGAAGGGGGCGGTCCGCACGCGGGCCGCCCCCGTGGGGGAGGGTCTCGAAGTGCGTACGGAAACTGCGGTGACGGTGGTCATCGGCGATGTCGCCCTGATCGTCGTTGTCTCCTGGCTGCTGGGGGCCGCGGCCCGCAGGATCGGCCAGCCGGCCGTCATCGGCCAGATCGTGGCGGGCATCGCCCTGGGACCGACCCTGCTGGGCCGGCTCCCCGGAAACCTGACGGCGCACCTGTTCCCACGGGAGGTCCTGCCCTTCCTCACCGTGCTGTCGCAGGTCGCCATCGTGCTGTTCATGTTCGTGGCGGGCTACGAGATCGACGCGCGGCAGCTGCGCCGGGGCGGCCGGGCGGCGGCGACCGTGGCCCTCTTCGGACTGCTGGTGCCCGCCGGGCTGAGCACCGGCGCGGTGCAGCTGCTGCCCGGTGTCTTCGAAGCGGTCGACCCGCACCACGCGGGCGGCCGGTCCTTCCTGCTCTTCATGGCGGTGGCCACCGCCATCACCGCGCTGCCGGTCCTGGTCGCCATCGTCCGCGAGCGCGGCCTGGCGGGCACCCCCGCCGGCACGGTCGCGACCACCGCCGCCGGGTCCATGGACGCGGCGGCGTGGCTGGTACTCGCCGCCGCCCTGGTCGGCACCGGTCATGCGCCGGGGCAGCACTGGGCCGTGACGCTGCTGCTGCTCGCCGTGTTCGTGGCCGGCCTGTTCCTGGTCGTGCGCCCGGCGCTGAGCTGGTGGCTGCGGCGCTCCAAGGCGCTGATGGCCCACCAGGTCACCATCGCGCTGGTGCTCGCCCTGGGCAGCGCCTGGGTCACCGCGTCCCTGGGCCTGCACCCGGTCTTCGGCGGGCTGCTCGCCGGCCTGACCATGCCCCGCCGCAACGGTGTACCCGACGCCGACGTGCTGCGCCCGATGGAACAGAGCGCCGGCCTGCTGCTGCCGCTGTTCTTCGTCACCACCGGCCTGTCGTTCAACATCGGGTCGCTGGACGGCGACGCCGGAGTCCTGCTGGCGCTGATCGTGGCCGTTGCCACCGTCGGCAAACTCGTCCCGGCCTACGCGGCGGCGCGGCTGAGCCGCATGGACCGGCATGAATCGGCGCTGGTGTCCGCCTTGGTCAACACCCGGGGCCTCACCGAGTTGATCGTTTTGAACGTGGGACTGGAAGCCGGCGTCATCGGGCCCGGACTCTTCACCGTACTGGTGCTCATGGCGCTGATCACCACCTTCATGACCGGACCGCTGCTGTCCCTGATCGGACGGCGCGGTACACCCGGACCCGGTGTCAAATCGCTTTCCTTGACGGGTTCTCAGAGAAAATTAACAATCGAATAGCAGGCGGACCGGAATCTGCGCGCAAACGTACAGATACATTCCGCCCGAGAATGGGGGAGAGGGCCGTGGCGAGTTCAGCGAACGCAGGGAACTCCGTCAACTCGGAGACGTTCGACGTGGTGGTCGTCGGCGGCGGGCCGGCCGGCTCGACGCTGGCCACACTGGTGGCGAAACAGGGACACCGGGTGCTGGTGCTGGAGAAGGAGTTCTTCCCCCGCTACCAGATCGGCGAATCGCTGCTGCCGTCGACGGTGCACGGGGTGTGCCGGCTGACCGGGGTCGCGGACGACCTGGCGGCGGCGGGCTTCACGCGCAAGCGGGGCGGCACCTTCCGCTGGGGCGCGACCCCCGAGCCGTGGACGTTCTCCTTCTCCGTCTCGGAACGGATGGCGGGGCCCACGTCGTACGCGTACCAGGTGGAACGCTCGAAGTTCGACGAGATCCTGCTGCGCCACGCCGGCCGGTCGGGCGCGGTGGTGCGCGAGGGCTGCGCCGTCGCGGACGTCATCGAGGACACCGAGCGGGTCAGGGGCGTGCGCTACACCGACGCCGACGGTGTGCGGCGCGAGGCGTACGGGACGTACGTGGTGGACGCGTCGGGCAACAAGAGCCGCCTGTTCCAGCGGGTGGGCGGCGAGCGGAAGTACTCGGAGTTCTTCCGCAGCCTGGCGCTGTTCGGCTACTTCGAGGGCGGCAAGCGGCTGCCCGAGCCGAACTCCGGCAACATCCTCTCCGTCGCCTTCGACAGCGGCTGGTTCTGGTACATCCCGCTCAGCCCCACGCTGACCAGCGTCGGAGTGGTGGTACGGCGCGACATGGCGGACAAGGTCCAGGGCGACCGCGAACGGGCCCTCATGGCACTGATAGCCGAGTGCCCCCTGATATCGGAGTACCTCTCCGGCGCCACCCGGGTCACCGACGGCCAGTACGGCCAACTGCGCGTCCGCAAGGACTACTCGTACCACCAGACGACCTTCGCCCGCCCCGGCATGATGCTGGTGGGCGACGCGGCCTGCTTCGTGGACCCGGTGTTCTCCTCCGGCGTCCACCTGGCGACCTACAGCGGCCTGCTGGCCGCCCGCAGCATCAACAGCGCGCTGGCCGGACTGGTCGACGAGACGGTGGCCATGCGGGAGTTCGAAGCCCGCTACCGGCGTGAATACAGCGTCTTCTACGAGTTCCTGCTCTCGTTCTACGAGATGCACCACAGCGAGCAGTCCTACTTCTGGCGGGCGAAGAAGGTCACCCACCACGCCAGGTCCGAGATGGAGGCGTTCGTCGACCTGGTCGGCGGCGTCTCGTCGGGCGAGGCGGCGCTCACCGACGCCGAGTCGGTGGTGGAACGGCTGCGGGCCGACTCCGAGGAGTTCGCGGGCGCCGTGGACCAGCTGGCACACAGCGAGGACGGCAGCATGCTGCCGCTGTTCAAGTCCGCGGTGGTCAGCCAGGTCACACGGGAGGGCTCGCAGGTGCAGATGCGGGCACTGCTGGGCGCGGATGCCGAACCGGAGGCCCCCCTCGTCCCCGGCGGACTCGTCTCGTCCCCCGACGGCATGTTCTGGCTCCCCGCCAGCGGCGGCTGACCTCCAGGAAGGAAAGGATCCGCGGATGCCCGAGACACCCGAGATTCCCGCCCACTACCGGCGGGACCGCTTCGATCCGGTGCCCGAACTCGTCCGGATGGCCAGGGAGACACCCCTGGTCGAGACCGACGTGACCATCGGGCCCTCCCGGCAGCTGGGCTGGGTGGCCACCGGACACGCCGAGGTACGGGCGGTGCTCTCCGACGCCGAGCGGTTCAGCACCCGGCCGCCCGCCGACAGCGAGGAGGACGCGCAGAACCTGGTGCAGGCGGGCAACCTCCTCCAGTACGACCCGCCCGACCACACCCGGCTGCGCAAACTGCTCACGGCCGAGTACACGGTGCGGCGGATGCGCCGGCTGGAGCCCCGCGTCGAGGAGATCGTCACCGACTGCCTCGACACGATGGAGCGCATCGGGCGTCCCGCGGATCTCGTACGGTACTTCGCCTGGCCGATCCCGGGCCTGGTCAGCTGTGAGCTGCTCGGCGTACCCCGGGACGACCAGACGGAACTGGCGCGCTACCTCGACATCACCCGCGACGTCGGCCGCACCCAGGAACAGCAGCTCGCCGCCGGCAAGGCGTACTGGGCGTACATGGGGCAGCTCGCGGAGCGCCGCCGCCGCAGCCCCGGCGAGGACATGCTCGGGAACCTGGTACGCGAGCAGGGCACGGCCGTCTCCGATGCGGAGCTGGCGGGCATCGGCGCGACGGTGATGGCGGCCGGCTTCGAACAGGTCGCCAGCATCATCGGCCTGGGCACGCTCCTGCTGCTGGAACACCCCGACCAGCTCGCTCTCTGGCGCGACAACCCCGAGCTGACCGACCGCGCCGTGGAGGAGATGCTCCGCTACCTCACGGTCATCCACACCGCGTCACCCCGCACCGCGCTGGAAGACGTCACCATCGGCGACCAGAAGATCAAAGCGGGGGAGAGCGTGGCCTGTTCGCTCCTGGCCGCCAACCGTGTACCGGCCGCCGGCGAGCCCGAGGACCGCTTCGACATCACCCGGGAACCGACTCCGCACATGGCCTTCGGCCACGGCATCCACCACTGCCTCGGCGCGCCGCTGGCCAGGATGGAACTGCGCATCGCCTTCCCGGCACTGCTGCGCCGCTTCCCCGGCCTCCGGTTGGCCGTACCGCCCGAGCGGGTCCGCTTCCGGCCCGCCCGGTCACGTCAGTACGCCCTGGAATCACTGCCCGTCGAATGGTAGGAGGCGCAATGCCGGAGGAGACCCAGCACCAGTTCGACCACGCCCGCCGGGCGGGCTTCGGCCCGTCGGACGACATCCGTCAGCAGCGCGCCGAAGGCGCCATCATCAAGGAAGAGGTGGCCCCGGCACCCGGAGCCGCCACCGAGCCCATCTGGATGGCGCTGGGGTACGAAGCGGTCCGCCAGGTGATGGGCGACCACGTCCGCTTCAGCAACCAGCGCCGGTTCCGCGCCCAGGCCGTCCGCGGCGGCAGCAAGCACCGCCCGCAGGAGATGTCCGGCCACCTCATGGACTACGACCAGCCCGAACACACCAGGCTCCGCAAGATGCTCACACCGGAGTTCACGGTGCGCCGCATCCAGCGGCTCAAGCCGGTGACCGAGCAGATCGCGGAACGCTGCCTGGACGCCATGGAACGCGCCGGACAGCCCGCCGACCTCGTCGGCCTGTACGCGGGCCCGATCTCCGGCGCGGTGCTGTGCGAACTGCTCGGCGTACCCCGCGACGACCGGCGCGAGTTCCTGGTCAAGCACCAGTGGCAGCTGGAACAGGACCGCAGCCGCAAGGACCGGGCCGCCGCCCAGGCGTACACCTCCGGCTATCTCCGCGCCCTGGTCAAACGGCAGCGCAGGGAACCCGACGAGGGCTTCATCGGCCAGCTCATCCGCGACCACGGCGACAACTTCGACGACGAGGAACTGCTCGGCATCTGCGGCCTGATGGTGCTGGCCGGCCTCGACAACGTCACCGGCATGATCAGCCTCGGCGTACTGGCCCTCCTGGAACACCCGGACCAGCTCGCGATCCTGCTGGCGGACCCCGAGAAGAACGTGGACCGCGTGGTCGACGAACTGCTGCGCTTCCTGTCCGTGGCGCACGCGCCGACCCCGCGCACCGCCGTCGAGGACGTGGTCGTGGCCGGGCAGCTCATCAAGGCCGGGGAGGAGGTCGTCTGCTCGATCCCGATGGCCAACCGCGACCCGGCGCTCGGCCCCGACGTCGACCGGTTCGACGTGAACCGCGACCCGCTGCCGCACATCGCCTTCGGGCACGGCATCCACCACTGCATCGGCGCCGCACTCGGCCGGATGGAACTGCGCACCGCCTACCTGGCCCTGTGGCGGCGCTTCCCCGACCTGCGGCTGGCCGTCCCCGCCGCGGACGTGCCGCACAAGACGAACTCCATCGCCTACGGCCTGGAGCGCCTCCCGGTCGCCTGGTGACGGCCGGGACCGACCGGGGCGCGCGGCGCCCGGACACCCCGGAAATGAGGAGAGCACGATGGTCGAGGTACGGGTGGACCCGGAGATCTGCGCCGCTTCCGGCATGTGCAAGCTGCTGGTGCCCGCGGTCTTCGACCAGTCGGAGGAGGACGGCACGGTACGGCTCGCCGACGCGACGCCCCCCGAGGAACTGGCGGCGAAGGTGCGTACGGCGGCCCTGCGGTGCCCGGCCGGCGCCATCGCGGTGCACGAGAGGGAGACGGACGCTTCCGGCGCGTAACGCCACCGGACCCGGTGCGACGCCGGGCCACCGGAGAACACCACGAAAAACAGCTCCTGGTGGCCGGAATCCCCGGCCACCAGGAGCTTTCGCATCGCCACCGGGCACCGGCGCTACGGGCCACCGGCCTCCACCCGTACGGTGCCGGCCCGGCCCCCGGAGGGCCCGCCCGGCCCGGCCGCGGCCCCGGCCCGTACCGTACGCAGCCGCCGCGCGTCCGCGACCGTGGCACAGCCCGCCAGCCCCAGCGCGTCGGCCAGTTCGGCGGCCAGCAGGCCGAGCACCCGGTGCGCGCCCGCCTCCCCGGCAGCCGCGAGGCCCCACACCGGCGGACGCCCGACCAGCACCCCGGACGCGCCCAGCGCCAGCGCCTTGAGCACGTCCGTACCCGAGCGGACACCGCTGTCCAGCAGCACCTCGCAGCTCCCGCCGACCGCCTCGGCGATCTCGGGCAGCGCCTCTACGCTCGGCAGGGCACCGTCCAACTGACGACCTCCATGGTTGGACACCACGACGGCATCGACACCGAACTCCGCCGCACGCACCGCGTCCTCAGGCGCCAGCACCCCCTTGAGCAGCAGCGGCAGCCGGGTGTGCGCCCGCAGCTCCGCCACCTGGGACCAGGACAGGGCCGAGGAGAACTCCTGGCCGGTGTGCACGGCCACCGCCGAGACCCCGGCGGCGCGCCGATGGGCGGCCGAGGCGCCACCACCGTCGAGATGGACCGCCCGCACCCGCTCCGGCAGCGCGAACTCATTGCGAACGTCGCGCAGCCGCCGCCCCATCCAGGGCACATCCACGGTCAGCATCAGCGCCTCACAGCCGGCGTCCTCCGCGCGCCGCGCCAGCTCCAGTGCCCGCCCGGGCGCGCGCAGCCAGTACAGCTGGAACCAGACACGGCCGCCGAGCGCGGTGATCTCCTCCACCGGCACGGTGCCCAGCGTGCTCACCGTGAACGGCACGCCCGCCGCCTTCGCCGCCCGGGCCGCCGCCAGTTCACCGTCGGGATGCACCAAGGCCTGGTACGCCACCGGCGCCACCGCCACCGGCATCCGCGCCGGACGGCCCAGCAACGCGGCCTCGGCCGTGCACCGCGACACGTCCCGCAGCACCCGCGGCCGCACGAAGACCCGGTCGAACGCCTCCCGGTTGGCGGCCAGGGTGCACTCGCGTCCGCTGCCGCCCGCGATGAAGTCCCGCACCCCGGCAGGCAGCACCGCGGCGGCGGCACGCTCGATGTCCTCAAGGGTCAGGAGCGTGTCCGCCGCCGCGCCGCCGGGCGCCGGGTCCTCACAGGACACGCTGGCCCTTCTTCTCCAGCTCCACGGCCTCGTACAGCGCCTTGATGTTGGAGCTGCCGAACGTCTTCGCGCCCTGCCGCTCGATGATCTCGTAGAAGATCGTGCGCCGCGGGTGGGTGGAGGCGGTGAAGATCTGGAACAGCTGCCCGCCGTGGTCCTGGTCCGCCAGCAGACCGGTCGACCGCAGGTCGTCCAGACTGTGGTCGCTGAGCGCGATCCGCTCGCCCAGCAGGTCGTAGTACGCGGCGGGGGAGCTGAGGAACTCCACGCCGCGGCCGCCGAGGGTACGCACCGCGTGCACGGCGTCGTCACAGGAGAACGCGAGATGCTGGACCCCCGCCCCGTGGTGGCTCTTGAGGAAGTCGTCGATCTGCCCCGGGTCCGCCGTGGTGTCCGGCTCGATGAGCGTCAGGGTGACCCGGCCGGTGGGGCTCTGGACGACCTTGGAGTCCATCGCCTGGGCGCCCACGACGATGTGCTCCTCGAAGATCTCCCGGAAGCCGAGGGCCCGCCGGTAGTACTCGACGGTCGCGCCGAGGTCGCCGTTGTTCAGGCACACCGCGATGTGGTCCAGTTCGAGCAGCCCCACCTCGCTGGGCACCGGCTGCCGGGACTTGAGCGTCGGCACGAAGCCGACCGGCAGCCCGGGGCCCTCCTCCGGGGCACGTTGCACCAGCGTGTGCACCACATCGCCGAAGCCGCTCACGGTGGCCGTCACGCCGCCGCCGGGCTCGTGCCGGGCGGGCTCGCGCAGCGGCTGGGCGCCGTTGGCGACCGCGTGCGCGAAGGCCCCCTCGACGTCGGCGGTGCGCAGCGCGATGTCCGCGACGCCGTCGCCGTGCGCCGCGACGTACACCGACGCCGGGTGCCGGTCGGAGGTCGCCATGGTGAGCACCAGGGTGATCGTGCCGTGCCGCAGGGCGATGCTGCGGTGCTCGGCGGAGCCGCCGGTGCCGATGACGGTGAACGCGTACCGGTCGACCCAGGCGAACGCCGCCGCGTCCAGGTCGTCCACGTACATCTCGACGTAGTCGATCGCGAGATCGCTGACAGCAGCCGTTGCCGCTGTGGTTTTCGAAACTGTCATGAGAGTCCCCGTTTGAAGGAATGATCTGTCGACGTGGCTCGTCGAGCCGGCTCGCCTACCGGAGTGGACGGATTACCTGCCGCACGACCGGCACCGATGACCGGGCCGGCCTAATCCGTGGACCTCTTGGTGAGTTCGCCACTGCCGCCGGACAGCGGAAGGCGAACAATTTCGGTGGTGCCCGACATTACACCGGCACTACCGCTGTCGCACGTGTCAAGAAAGAGGCCCCGACCGGCCGGCCGACGCGGTATCACCTTGACCCCGTAAGCGCCCACGGCAACCATTGCTGTTGATCCGGCCCTGGGGGATGCTGAGGGCGCGGCGCGCACGGGCGCCCGCCGTACTCCTTCCTGACCGACAGAAGGCAGCCATGGAAATCATGCAACCGGAAATCGCCGCAGCCGAGCTGAATAGCGCGACGCTGCACGCTTCGCTGGCCGACGCCTCGATGGAGTCCATGAATCTTCTGAATCAGATCGCCGACACCTATCCGGAAGCGATCTCTTTCGCCGCGGGACGGCCGTACGAAGGATTTTATGACGCTTCCCAGGTGCATGAATACCTCCAGATCTTCTGCGCACACCTGGGCGCCGAGCGCCGGATGACGGAAGCGGAAATCGCCCGGACCCTCTTCCAGTACGGCGAGACGAAAGGGATCATCGCCGGACTGATCGCGCGGAGCCTGGCCGTGGACGAGGGCATCGAGGCCGTGGACGGGTCCGTGGTCGTCACGGTCGGCTGCCAGGAGGCGATGTTCCTCGTACTGCGCGCCCTGCGCGCCGACAGCCGCGACGCCGTGCTCGCGCCCCGGCCCACCTACGTAGGCCTGACCGGCGCCGCGCTCCTCGCCGACCTGCCCGTACTGCCGGTGCACACCGGGGAACACGGCATCGACCTGGACGACCTCCTCGCCCAGCTGCGTCGCGCGCGGGCCGCGGGCCGGCGGGTACGCGCCTGTTACGTGACGCCCGACTTCGCCAACCCCGTGGGCGCCAGCATGGAACTGTCCGAACGGCACCGGCTGCTGGAGATCGCCGAGCGGGAGAACCTCCTGCTGCTGGAGGACAACGCCTACGGCGTCTTCCACACCTCCGCCGAGCGGCCGCCGACGCTGAAGTCCCTGGACCGCAACCGCCGGGTCGTCTACCTGGGCTCGTTCGCCAAGACCGGGGTCCCCGGGGCGCGGGTGGGGTACGTGGTCGCCGACCAGCGGGTGACCGGCGACGGCACCGACGGGCTGTTCGCCGACGAACTGTCGAAGATCAAAAGCATGCTCACCGTCAACACCTCACCCATCGCCCAGGCGGTCATCGGCGGCAAACTGCTCAGCCACGGATGCAGCATGGTCGAGGCCAACCGCCGCGAGACGGACGTCTACCGGCGCAACCTCAACCAGGTCCTCGCCGGACTGACCCGGCGCTTCGCCGACTGCCCCGGCGTCACCTGGAACGAGCCGACCGGCGGCTTCTTCGTCGTCCTGAGCGTGCCGTTCATCGTCACCGACGCCTTCCTGGAGCACGCGGCCCGCCGGCACGGCGTGCTGTTCACCCCCATGCACCACTTCTACGGCGCGTCCGCGCAGTGCCGCCAACTCCGGCTCTCCATCAGCACCCTGACCCCCGAACGCATCGAGAAGGGCCTCGACCGGCTCGCCGCGCTCATCACCGAACGGCTCCGCGCCAACGGCAATGAAGCGGCCCACGAGGCAGGTGCGGCGGACGGAGCCGCCACCCCGTCCGCCGCACCCGCCGCCCCGCGCCCGGACGGTGCCCGGTGATCCGCACCCTCGCCGTCGTCGGCACCGGGCTGATCGGCACCTCCCTGGCGCTCGCCGCGGCCCGCCAGGGCGTCACGGTCCATCTCCAGGACAGCGACCCGTCCGCCGTACGGACCGCCGCCGCGCTGGGCGCCGGCATACCGGGACCGCCGCCCGAACCGGTGGACCTGGCCGTGATCGCCGTCCCGCCCAGCCTCGTCGCCACCGTCCTCGCCCACCACCAGACACGCGGGCTGGCCAGCACCTACACCGACGTCGCCAGCGTGAAGTACGAGCCGGAACGGGCGATCCTGGCCGGGGCGCCCGACCCGACCCGCTACATCGGCGGCCACCCGCTGGCCGGCCGCGAACGCTCCGGCCCGCTCGCGGCCCGCGTGGACCTCTTCCAGGACCGCGTCTGGGTACTCACCCCGTCCCGGCTCACCTCCCGCACCGCCCTGGACCGCGCCCTCGCCCTGATCGGACTCTGCGGAGCCGTACCGCTGGTCATGCAGAGCAAGGCGCACGACGACGCGGTGGCGCTCACCTCCCACGTGCCGCACGTGGTGTCCAGCCTGATGGCGGCCCGGCTCGGCAGCGGCCCGCCCCAGGCGCCGCGGCTGGCCGGCCAGGGACTGCGCGACGTCACCCGGATCGCCGGCGGCGACTCCCGGCTCTGGAGCGACATACTCCAGTCCAACGCCGGTGCCGTCGCCGGCGTCCTCACCGACCTCCAGTCCGACCTCGCCGAACTCCTCATCGCCCTCCGCGACCTGGCCGGACCGGCCGGCCGGCACAGCGCGCAGAGCCTGGGCACCGTCGTGGATCTCCTCGACCGGGGCATCACCGGACTCGACGGGATATCCGCCGGCCACCCCGGCCACCCGCCGCGCTCCGCTTCCGTACGCGTCCGGATCACCGACCGCCCCGGCGAACTCGCCCGCCTCCTCACCGCCACCACCGACCTGGGCGTCGGCCCCGAGGACGCCGAAGTACGCCCCGGCGACGGCGCACCCGGTGACCTGACGGTCCGGCTCGCCGTCCCCGCAGCCGTGACCGGCCCCCTGCTCGCCCGCGTCACCGCGGAAGGGTGGGACGCCGAGACGGACGGCCGCCCGGCGCGCGCCACGAGCGGGTGAACCTATTCCACCCGCGTCCCGGGCTCGTAGACGAACGGCTGCGTGGTCGTCACCCACGTGAACCCGCGCTTCAGCAAGGTGGGTTCGGATGTGGGCAGCGCGTCGACGAACGCATGGGTACGGCCGCGCGCGCAAGCCTCCCGCAGCCGGGCGGCGACCAGTGCCGTGAACAGCCCCCGCTTCCGGTACGCCGGCCTGGTCCGCCCGCCGGCCAGCTCGGCGAAAGCACCGCCCGGCCGGTAATGCACCCGCCCGCACGCCGCCGGCACACCGTCCACGTAAGCGACGTGGACACTCATGTCCGCGGGAGCGTCCCGCAGCCCCAGCTCAAGCTGCCGCCGCTCCTCCTCGACACGACGACGCCCCACGTCCCGCGAGATCGTGGCGACATCGTCCAGCCCCCGCGCGTCCCCGACCCGCCGGATCTCGTACGCCGGAGCCCCGAAGGCCGCCGCCGTCTCCTCGCTCACCGGCAGCACCAGCACCTTCTCCGCGTCCTCCGGCTCGAATCCGGCAGCGCGCAGCCGACGGTCCATCCCGGCCGGGACGTCATGGCCGTACAGCTTCCACTCCAACGCGTAGCCGAGAGCGCCGGCACGGGCGGTCTCCGCGCGGATGACGCCGTCGGCATCCTCCTCCGCACAGCGCGCGTACACGATCCGGCACTCCGACCCGTCCGCAGCGACCTCCCGCACGACCCCACTGTCCGGGTCGGCCGTACCGGAAGCCCGGCGCTCCTCGTCAAGGCCCGTGAGCAGGCCGGCGATCTCACTTGACTTCATGCGTGACGTTTCCTCACAGAGCAGCGGGCAGACCCACGACGGCGAAGAGGCCGGGGCCGAAAACAGTGACCTCCGCGATACGGTCGTCCTCGACGCGGAGCACTTCGAGGCCGTGGGCATGGTGGGCGGCCTCGTCCGGCCCCCGGGCATAGAGCGCGACAGCGGGCTGCCGGTTCATCCAGGTGGGCACGCAGCGGACGCCCGGTGGCACGGCGAGCCGGGCACAGCCTGCACCCTCCCTCAAGACGGCGGCAAGCGCATTTTCATCCGCCCCCTCCAGCGCCTCCACATAGCGCCGAAGCACAGCACTCCCACCCGAGCCCGCCGCGCCCACAGCCTTCCGGTCCCGCACCCTGGGCCGGGCCCGCTGCAACGCACTGTTCACCGCCGCCACACTGACCCCCAATGCGGTGGCCGTCTCCCGCGCCGACCAGCCCAGCACTTCCCGCAGCACGAACACGGCCCGCTGACGCGGCGGCAGTAACTGGAGCGCCGCCACAAAAGCCAGCCCGATCGTTTCCGCGGCGACCACCTCACCCGCCTCGGGCTCCTGGGTGATCACCTGGTCCAGTAACGTGTCCGGACACGGCTGCACCTCCGGTAACCCGCCCGTCGGCGGGGTGCGCGGACGGGCGGCCAGGTGGTCCAGGCACGCGTGGGTCGCCACGCGATACAGCCACGTACGGAACGTCGCGTGGCCGGCGAAGGACTCCCGCTCACGCCAGGCGCGTAACAGCGTCTCCGTCACCAGCTCGCCGGACTCCTCGAACGACCCCAGCAACCGGTAACAGTGCACCTGCAACTCCGCCCGGTACCGCGCCACCAGCCGGGAGAACGCGGTCGCGTCCTCACCCACCGCCTCTCCGCCGCCCATCGGAGCCTCCTGTACGCACGATGTCGCCTTGGGCAGCGAGGGTACTGACGTCGCGTGAACGGGTGTTCCTCCCGGGGGCCCGGTCGAAGTGATACCTCAGGGGGCTGGGCCTGATTTGTGGGTTCACCCTGTAGGGGTTGGCCTGTCTCGCGCTGCGCGCGAGGGGTGGCGCTTCGCGCCGGGTTCGCATGGGTTGTTTGGTGGGTGCGGGTGCGCGCAGCCCCACTACCCGCCCCGCACAACCCCAGCCCGTCCGGCGTTTGAGGACACCTGAACCGCACCCCCCACGGTGGGAAAGCCAAACCTCAAAACAACGCGCGCAAAGCGCGCATCTCAGCCGAGTTCCAAACTGGTCACCGCATACCCCCGCTCCCCACGAACCGGCGCAACCTCCCCCGTATACATCCGCATCGTGTGCGAGTCCGGGACCAGCCCCCGGGACAGGGCCAGGGCGCTCGCGCTGTGGTGCGGGTCGGGTATGTCGACGTGCACCGTGTCGTCGGCGCCCATATGAGAGATCAGCGCGTCGAAGAGCGCCTCGGCCCCCCGGGACGTGTCGGCGAAGAGCGGGCCGAGGCGGTATCCGTCGCGGGCGGGACGGATGATGCCGTATCCCGCGATGCGCCCGTCCCGTACCTGCGCGTACGCGTGGTGGCCGGGGGCGGTGAGCCAGCGGGAGAGGAACGCGCGCCGGTCGGCCGGGAAGCACTGCCGGTCGTACGCGGCTATCTCGTCGAGGTGGTCGGCGGTGACGGACACGACCGGCACCGCTGGCGTGCCGGGCCGCACGGGGCGCCCGCGGTAGCGCGTGGTCCGGTAGGCGGTGCTGAAGCCGGAGCGCCGGTAGGTGGCTTCCTGGGCCGGGACCGCGTCCAGCCCGATGGTCCGGCCCTCGGCGTGCCGGATCGCGGCGCGCCAGGTGGCCATGCCGAGTCCGCGGCCGCGGAAGTCGGGGTGTACCAGGTAGTAGCCCAGGAACGCGTAGTCCGGGGAGTAGTTGACGACGGAGACCGACGCGACGAGCTGCCCGTCGAGGAGGCCGATGAAGAAGCCGTCCGGGTCGGTGGCGTGGAAGCAGTCGGTGTCGACGAGGCCGGGGTTCCAGCCTTCGTCGGCGGCCCATTGGGCGACGTCGCGCCATTCTTCCAGCGTGGCGGGGCGCACGGTGAACTCACCGGCCGGGACGCCCGGGTCCGCGGTGATCATCGCGGCGGCGGCGCCGGGCGCGGCGGCCGTGTCGTCGGTGGTGGCGTTCTGGTGGGGGATCTCACCGGGGGTGGTCATACCTGGTGTACGTCCTTGGCTGTCGGGCCCCGCCGCCGTACGGGGCGGCGGGACGGAGGTGCGGAGGGGACGCCGGGCCGGCCGCCCTGGTCAGGGGTGGCCGGCCCGGCCGGGCGTCCGCGCGTCCGGGCGCCCGTGCCGACGTGGCGTCGCGTCAGATCAGGTCCATCGCGGCCACTTCGTCGGGCCGACCGTAACTGACCGGTCCCTGGAACCGCCGCCGGGCGGTGGCGAACCACCACACCGTGGCGATGACGAGCACCACGCCCAGCGCGATCGGCGCGTAGTTGAACGATTCCGCGGTGATCGGCGACGCCTGCGGCAGCATGAACAGCACGCTGCTGATCACGATCCAGGTCACCGCGACGGCCGCGACCAGCTTGCCGTACCGGCCCAGGTTCCACGGCCCGGGCTGGAACGTGTCCAGCCGCAGCCGCAGGAAGATCGGCACCGCGTAGGCGAGGAAGAGCCCGACGACGTTGACGCTGACGACGGCGGTGAACGCGGTGTGCGACCACCAGCCGGGGATGACGAGGACCAGGGAGCAGGCCGCGGCCAGCCAGACCGCCTTGACGGGGGTGCGGGTGCGGGTGGAGACGGAGTGCCACCACCGGGAGCCGGGCATCGCGCCGTCCCGGGAGAAGGCGAAGATCTGCCGGGTGTTGCTGGTCATGTTGGCCAGCCCGCAGAAGAGCATCGCGCCGATCACGATCAGCAGCAGGAATTTGGCGGTGCCGGTGCCGAGCGCGTCGATGAGGATCTGTACCGGCGGCGCCTCGGCGGCCGCCGCGCCCGCGTAGTCGCGGATCGCGAAGACCAGGGCGAGCATGAGGACGAGGCCGGCGATCGCGGAGTAGCCGATGGCCCGCATGATGCCCTTGGGCGCGTTGACGGTGGCCTGGACCGTTTCCTCGGACATGTGGAAGCTGCCGTCGAACCCGGTGAACGTCCAGCTGGTGACGAGAAGGCCGAGCATCGCGCCGTACAGGCCGTTGGTGAAGCCGGTGTTGTTGACGAAGTGGGTCACGAACGACGGCGACTGGTGGTGCGAGGGCAGTGCGACCAGCGCCGCGACGATGACGACCAGGCCGATCAGCAGCCACCACACGGAGATACGATTCAGCACCGCGACCAGCTGCACCGTGAAGGTGTTGGCGAGCGCCTGGACGACCAGGATCGCCGCGGTGATCAGGACCGCGCGCTGCGGGGTGGCCTCGTAGGACGGCCACTGCATGGCGATGAAGGCCTGGATGAAGGTGGCCGCCGCGTAGCCGGTGGCGGCCGTGCCGCCGACCTGGCCGACGAAGTTGAGCCAGCCCGTGTACCAGGACCAGGCGCCGCGGTGCCGCTTGGCCAGCTTACCGGCCGAGAAGTACAGCGCGCCGCTGGTGGGATAGGCGGAGGCGATCTCCGCCATCGAGGCGCCGACGAACAGCACCATCGCGGCGACGGCTATCCAGCCGAAGACCAGGATCACCGGTCCGCCGGCGTTCATTCCGAACCCGAAGGAGGAGAAGATCCCGGACAGGATGTTGATGATGGTGAAAGAGATGGCGAAATTGTCGAACGCGCGGAACCGCCGGGTCAGTTTCCGCGGGTAGCCCATGGCGTGCAGCGTCGCGTCGTCGTCGAGGGTGACGGGATCCGCGGCGCGGCGGGTTCTCGTACGGGCGGGGGACACGGGATCGGACACAACCGCAACCTTTCTGGTGGGGGACAGGAAGACATCGGCGCGGAGCGTCGATACGCGGTGTCGGCACCTGTCTTCGGGGCGTACCGGGGCGCAGGGGGGCGGCCTCCGGCAGGCCGGGGGATCGGGGTACGGCGAAGGACGGACGGCGGCTTGCTGACCAGGTGAGCGGCGGACAGCGGGCCGTACGCCCGGCAAGCGGCGGACAGCCGCCACGAGTCAACGGGCGGCGACCGGCCCACGGCACACCGGACACCCGGCACCCGGCCGGCACCACACCACACAACCGGCGACCGGCGGCGGCCACCACCCTGGCCCCCGCCGCCCCCGCGACCACCGACCGGGAGGTCAGGGAGCATCGGGCACCGGCAGACCGCACGCGCGTCTCGCCTTGTTCAGCTGCTCCTCCGGGTCGCCGAAGACGCTCCACGGCATACGGGAGGCGTACGGGCCCATGGCCGTGAAGACCGCCCGCGCCTCGAAGGAGCACTGCGCCATGTGCAGTGCGTGTGCCAGGTAGGCGAGGTCGAGGACCGGTGTGAAGCGGTATCCGGCGACGTGCGGCAGCCAGTTGCGGTAGACGCTCAGGGCGGTGGCCTTCCACTGCGGCTGTTCCCAGGTGCGTTCGGCCAGCAGCGAGTCGGGGTTGTAGCCGTCCACCAGGGCGACCAGGGGCAGCAGCCGCAGCGGTGAGGAGGACGGTGCCCGCTGGCTGAGGAACGCGGCGACGTCCCAGGACGCGTTCGCCTCGCCCCCGTACCGCGGGAAGAAGAACGACAGGAAGCGGTGGTGGCCCTCGCGGTTCCAGGGGTCGAGCCGCAGGATGTGGGAGAAGAGCGACCAGGGGCCGGGCGGCGCGGTGAGCAGCCCTTGCGGGGCGGGGTCGCGGGGCTGTTGCAGGCGGGCCAGGGTCAGTTTGGCGGACCACGGTGTGGGGTCGTCGGGCGCCGTCTCGGCGGCGCGGTCGCAGGCGGCCACGGCGATCCGGCCGAGGGCCTCGGCCCGCCGGTCGCCGCCGTCGGCCGCGCGGACGGCCCGCAGTACCGCGACCCGCGCCCACAGCAGGGCCGCTTCCCGGCCGGGTTCCTCGGCCAGCCAGCGTTCCGCCAGGTCCGAATCGGCGGCTTCGGAGGCCAGCACCAGGGAGCGGTGCGCGCGTACGCCGTGGTCCCCGCGCGCTTCCCGGAGGATTTCGCGCGCGCCGAAGTAGCGGCCCGCCCGGATGTCCACACAGGCCCGTGCGAGCTGGAGGTCATCGGCTGCCGGATGCCACACGTACTGCCCCTCGAATAACCCAGCGGTCATGTCCCCTGCCGCTCCTGCCGTTCTGCCGGTGAGGTCGGCCACCAGCGCATTTTCAGCCATGCCGAAATCAACCGGTACGCACTGTTCCCCCAGTTCCACCGGCAGTGCCACACCCTACTCAGCGGCTACTCGGTTCGAAACTGGTGATCGTAATTACCTGACTCCGCTTCGAAACCGGGCGCGACAATGCCGGTGAAATCGGTCGATCATGCGGCGGCAAAAAACGAACAGTATGCAATTGGCATATGCCAGATCCCTGAAGGGGCGCCGGCCGGCAAGGTTTCGGCCGGACGTGTCGCCCACGGCTCGGCTCGGACGGTGGCGGACCGGTATGGGCGGTGCGGGCACGATATGCCCGGCGCGGCGGGAACGAAGGGGCGTCCTCCGTCTGTTCACATCCCACCCCGCGGGTTTTCACCCGGGCGTCACGGCGTCTTCCCACGGCCTCGTTCCTCTTGGAACACTCCAGTCGCGCCCGTAGCCGCCCATCCCAAGGGGTCATTTCAGCCATGCCAGAACTCAACCGGCGCCGGTTCCTGCAACTCACCGGCGGGGCCACCGCGTTCACCGCGCTGTCGCAGAGCATCGCCCGCGCCGCCGCGATCCCCGCCGACCGCCGCACCGGCACCATCGAGGACGTCGAGCACATCGTCGTACTGATGCAGGAGAACCGTTCCTTCGACCATTACTTCGGCACCCTGCGCGGCGTACGGGGCTTCGGTGACCCGCGGCCGGTGACGCTGCCCAGCGGCAAGCCGGTCTGGCACCAGGCCGACGGCAAGGGCAAGGAGGTGCTGCCGTTCCGGCCGCAGACCAAGGATGACTATCTGGGGCTGACCTTCATCGAGGACCTCAACCACGACTGGAAGGGCAGCCACCGGGCGTTCAACAACGGCCGGTACGACCAGTGGATCCCGGCCAAGACGGCCACGACGATGGCGCACCTGGCACGCAAGGACATCCCGTTCCACTTCGCGCTGGCCGACACCTTCACCGTCTGCGACGCGTACCACTGCTCGTTCATCGGCTCCACCGACCCGAACCGCTACTACCTGTGGACCGGCTACACGGGCAACGACGGCAAGGGCGTCGGTGACCCCAGCGGCCCGGTCCTGGGCAATGACGAGAAGGGGTACAGCTGGACCACATACCCCGAGCGGCTGGAGGCCGAGGGGGTGTCCTGGAAGATCTACCAGGACATCGGGGACGGCCTCGACGCGGCCGGCAGCTGGGGCTGGCTCAAGAACGACCCCTACCGGGGCAATTACGGCGACAACTCCCTGCTGTACTTCAACAGCTACCGCAACGCCAAGCCCGGCGACCCGCTCTACGAGAAGGCCCGGCGGGGCTCGGACGTGAAGGGCGGCGGACAGCTCCTCGACGACCTGCGGGCGGACGTCAGGAACAAGCGGCTGCCGAAGGTCTCCTGGATCGCCTGCCCCGAGGCGTACACCGAGCACCCGAGCTGGCCCGCCAACTACGGTGCCTGGTACATCTCCCAGGTGCTGGACGTGCTGACCTCCGATCCGAAGGTGTGGAGCAAGACGGCCCTGTTCATCACCTACGACGAGAACGACGGCTTCTTCGACCACGTCGTCCCGCCGTACCCGCCCGCCGACGCCAACCAGGGCCGCTCCACGGTCTCCACCGAACAGGAGCTGTACCCCGGCGGCGGCGGATACCAGGCCGGCTCCTACGGTCTCGGCCAGCGCGTGCCGATGCTGGTCGTCTCGCCGTGGAGCACCGGCGGATACGTCTGCTCCGAGACCTTCGACCACACCTCGGTCATCCGGTTCATGGAACGCCGCTTCGGCGTGTCCGAGCCGCACATCTCGAAGTGGCGGCGCACCGTCTGCGGCGACCTGACCTCGGCGTTCGACTTCAGCGGTACGGGGAGGCCGGGCGCGTTGCCGGACACCGGCGGCTACACGCCGATCCACCCCCGGCCCGCCGACTTCCATCCTCAGCCGCCGGCCGCGGGCAGCCTGCCCAAGCAGGAGCGTGGCGCGCGCCCCACCCGCCCGCTGCCCTACGCGCCGTATGTGGACGGTGCCGCCGACACCGCCGCCGGGAAGTACCGCCTGACCTTCAGCGGCGGCGACGCCGCCGGCGCGCAGTTCTACGTGACCGCGCCGAACCGCGGTGACGGCCCGTGGACGTACACCACCGAGCGCGGCAAAAGGGATTCCGACACCTGGAACACGGCCTACTCGAAGGGCACGTACGACCTGACGGTGTTCGGCCCGAACGGCTTCGTGCGCACCTTCCGGGGACCGGGCAGGACGGCGGGACCCGAGGTGACCGCGCGGCACAACAGCGCCACCGGCAACCTCGACCTGGCCCTGACCAACGCGGGTGACGGCACCCGCACGCTCACGATCACCGACGCGTACGGCGGCGCCCCGCACCGGGTCACCGTGCGCCCGGGGCAGCGGGTGACCCACACCGTGGACTCGCGGGCGGGCAAGCGCTGGTACGACGTGAGCGTGGTCTGCGACGCGGACCGCACCTTCCTGCGCCGGTTCGCCGGGCACGTGGAGAACGGGAAGGCCGGGGTGAGCGACCCCGCGATCCGCACTGTGTGAGCCGTACGGCCACCGCGCCGCCCCTCCCGTGTGCGGGGAGGGGCGGCCCTTCGCGCTGTCCGGATCATGGCGGTTTCCGCTTGGCATGTGCGCGATATCGTGCCGACGCCTGATCACCCGTTCAAGGGAGTGAGCCCATGACCAGGAACTCGGCACGGCGCCTGACCCGTATCGGCGCCGGAACGCTGTCCGTGGCCGCACTGCTGGCCGTGGTGCCCGGCAGCGCAGCCTCCGCCGGCCGCCCCGGGACCGCCGAGCCCGTCGCGGCCCAGGCCGCCAAGGGCAAGCCGCGGCCGGACGCCCGCCACGTCGTCATCGCGGTGCACGGGGGCGCGGGCACCGCCCTGAAGCGCGAGGACACCACGCCCGCGCAGGAGAAGGCGTACCGCGACGGGCTGGCCGAGGCGTTGCGCGCCGGGCAGCAGGTTCTGGGCAAGGGCGGCAGCAGTGTGGCGGCCGTCGAGGCCGCGGTACGCAGGCTGGAGGACAACCCGCTGTTCAACGCGGGCAAGGGCGCGGTGTTCAACGAGGACGCGGGCCACGAGCTGGACGCGTCGATCATGCGCGGCGCCGACCTGGCGGCGGGAGCCGTGGCCGGGGTACGCAACGTCCGCAACCCGGTCTCCGCGGCGCGGCTGGTGATGGAGAAGACCAGGCACGTGCTGCTGGCGGGCGAGGGCGCCGACGACTTCGCGGCCCGCAGCGGCCTGCCGACCGTCACCCAGGACTATTACTGGACCGAGAAGCGCTGGCAGGAGCTGATGAAGGCCAAGGGCCGGCTGACGGGCAAGGGCGAGACGCTGACCCAGGGCACGGTGGGCGCGGTGGCCGTGGACGGGAAGCGGGACCTGGCGGCGGCGACCTCCACCGGCGGCCTCACCGGCAAGATGGCCGGCCGGGTCGGCGACTCACCCGTCGTCGGCGCGGGCACCTACGCCAAGAACGGCACCGTCGCGGCCAGCGCCACCGGAGCGGGCGAGGTTTTCCTCCGGGGCGCCGCCACCGGCACGATCTCGAACCTGATCGAGTTCGGCGGCCGGGACCTGGCCACCGCCGCGTACGAGGTACTGGTCGAGCGGCTGCCGAAGCTGGGCGGCACCGGCGGCGTGATCGCGCTGAACGCCCGGGGCGTCTTCGACGCGCCGCACAGCAGCGAGGGGATGCTGCACGGCTATCTGACCGAGGACGGCCGCGTCGTCACCAAGGTGTTCGCCGACGAGACACCCGCGAACCAGTGATTTCGGCCCCGGCCGCGCCGGTGTCCCGGTGCGGCCGGTGGCGTGATCCGCACCCGTCGGCCGTCGGCCCGACGATGGCTCAATAGGCCCTCTCCCTCCGGAACCGGAGCGGCACTACCGTCCCCCGACGCGGGGGGATCACTCTGGGGAGGGGATCAGTTACATGTTCTATTACTTGTTCAAATCCATCGTCCTGGTGCCGCTGCTGCGGTGCCTGTTCCGCCCCCGCGTCGAGGGACGGGAGAACCTGCCCGCGTCGGGCGCCGCCATCATCGCCGGGAACCACCTCTCCTTCTGCGACAGCTTCCTGATGCCGGCCACGGTCAAGCGCCGGATCACCTTCCTGTGCAAGCAGGAGTACTTCACCGGACGGGGCGTCAAAGGACGGCTGACCGCGGCCTTCTTCCGCGCCTGCGGGCAGATCCCGGTGGACCGCTCCGGGCGCAGCGCCGGCCAGGCCGCCGTCGAGGCAGGCGTACGGGTGCTGCGCGGCGGTGAGCTGCTCGGCATCTACCCCGAGGGCACGCGCTCGCACGACGGCCGGATGTACAAGGGGAAGACCGGCGTGGCGGAGATGGCGCTGCGCACGGGTGCGCCGGTGGTGCCGTGCGCGATGATCGGGACGTTCGAGGCCCAGCCGGCCGGCCGGCGGCTGCCGCGCCTCGTCCCGATCACCATCCGCTTCGGGGAGCCGCTGGACTTCTCCCGCTACGCCGGGATGGCCGACCAGCGGCTGGTGCTGCGGGCCGTCACGGACGAGATCATGTACGCCCTGCTGAAGCTGTCCGAGCAGGAGTACGTCGACACGTACGCGGCGGAGGCCAAGGCACAGGCCACGTCCGGGAACGGTTCCGGGCCGGGCACGAAGGCCGGTGCGAAGAGCGCGCCGCGGCCCGCCGTACCGGCCGTCCGCGCCGGCTGACGGCCCGTACGCGCCCGGCCTCCGTGCCGCTCACCCCGGGTGAGCGGCACGGTCCGTACGCCGGGTCGGCAGATCAGCGGCCCAGCGCGCAGGTGGCCTGGACGGACTTGCTCGGGTCGCTCTCGGAGCGGGCCTTCAGGACGACCCGGCCGTGCCGGGCGGCCCCCGGCTTCGCCGTGACGGCGACCGGGACGCTCACCGTGCTGCCGGACTTCGCGGTGGCGAGCCGGTTCGGCAGCCAGGCGGACCAGCCGTGCCCGCCCGCGGCGGCCGAGAGCCGGTACACGTCGGAGTCCAGGTGCGCGGCCCCGCTCCCCGGACGGCCGGTGTTGGTCAGCGGGAAGGTGCACACCGCCCGGCCCTTGGCGGGCTTGCCGTGGGCGGTGCCGTGCCGCAGCTGCGCACCGCGGCGCTGCGGGCCCGCGCCGTCCAGGGACCGGACGGCGACGGTGTAGCGCAGTACGCCCTTCTTGTCCCGCTCGATGTCCAGTACGTAGAAGTGCAGCCGGTTGGCCCGGTCGACGTACTCGTAGGAGCTGCCGGAGTCCGCGCCCGCGTGGAACAGCGCGTCGCTGAGCTGCCGGTAGTCACCCATGGTGATCATCTGCGGGGTGCCGTCGGGGCGCCGGAAGTCCACCATGCCGATGTCCTCCGGATGCGCGTCGATCACCCACGCGAACGGTGCCCGGTCCTCGTTCCTCGTCTTGGAGAGCAGCACCCCGTTGTCCGGGGTGAAGGAGTCCATGCCCATCCGGTCGACGACCTCGACGGTGTAATTGTCGTAACCGCCGCCGTCGCACAGCGGATCGGTCGTGGTGGAGCAGGCCGGCTCCAGGTCCCGGCCCATGGTGATGTTGACGCCGGACAGGCCCTTGGCGCCGGGCGGCGCGGAGCGCGCGGTGACCTGGGCGACCGCGACGCCGGACGTCTTCAGCGCGTCCCGGTCCAGGCGCAGGACGTTCTTGTCGTCGACGATGCCGAGTTTGAGCTTGTCGCGCAGGACGTGCTGGGAGCCCATCGAGGCGCCGTTGGCCGCCGGTATCTGCCAGCGGGTGTGCGGGCCGCCGGGGCCGTTGAAGGAGCCGCGCGAGAGCATGCTCCAGATGCCGGTGTAGGCGCGGCGCATCGGTGTGCCGTACGGGTTGTTGTAGTTGTCCGCGATACCCAGGATGTGGCTGAACTCGTGGGCGTACACGGCCATGCCGGAGCTCTCGGCCTGGGTGGAGGACCCGGCCTCGGCGTTGGGCCAGATGCGGGCGGCGGCCTTCCAGGAGGTCCACGGCACGTAGCGGGTGCGGGCGGCGTTCCCCCCGCCCTGGATGGGGGAGGGCGGGCCCCAGGCGGCCGGGACGTCCCCGGGCGAGGCGAACTTCATCTGCCCGAACTCCTGCCAGGCGGCGGACTCGTCCTGGCCCGCGGTCAGGTAGAAGATGAAGTCGTACTTCTTGGTCTCCGCGTCGCCCACGTCGGCGACCCAGGCCGCCTTGCCGTCGGTGCGGATGTTCTTGCCGCAGCTGTCGCCCACGGGGCAGGCGCCGGGGTTCATGGACGGTTCGATGCCGTACTGGTACGACTTGGAAGGCATCCGGTAGACGCCGAACGAGGTCAGTTCGACGCCGAGCCGGCCGCCGGAGTCCTCCATCCAGTACTCGTTGATGGTGTGGCCATGGTTGAGTTTGCCCGGCTTGTTGAGGAAGTCCCGGTAGAACGCGGGCACCTGCGGGCGGGGGATGTCGTGGGCGCTGGGCTGCGGGTTGCCGAAGACGGACGAACCGGCGGGCCTGCTGACGCTGAACTCCTCGTCCGGGTAATCCAGCAGGACGAGCGCGCCCCTGAACATCCGCCGGGTGGGCTTGACGGCGGGGTCGGCCCAGTTCGTGCCGGGGACCGAACGGTATTCGGCCCAGGTCATGGCGTCGGGATTGCGCCAGTTCTGCGGGTCGACGGGCCGGACGAGCGGGGGCCGGACCGCGGGCGCGGCCTCGGGAGCCGCCCGGGCGGGGCCGGCGGCGACGGCGGCCAGGACGCCGAGGAGGAGGGCGAGAACACCCAGTCTGCCGGCCCTGCCGCGGTATGGGCGGGCCGGTCTGCGGGGAAGGAACAAGGCGCACCTCTTGTCTGTGATCTCAAGTCCAGGACATGACAAGGTGATCGAACAGAATTCCTACCCCCGACAAGGTAAGGCGGGGGACGGAGTGACGCCAGAGGGTCGTGAGGAGCCGACGATGCCGCGGACGGTGAGTGACCGGCACGGTCACGCGATGACGGGGACCAGCGCGGAAGCCGTGTCCCATTACGAGAACGCGCTGTGCGAACTGCTCTTCTTCCGCGGCGAGGTCGCCACCGCGACGCAGGCGGCCCTGGAGGCCGCCCCGAAATCCGTCATGGGCAACGTCCTCGCGGCCTACCTGGGGCTGCTGGGCACCGAGGAGAAGGACGCCACCGCCGCCAAGGCGGCGTTCACCCGCTACACGGACTGCGTACGCGCCGGCCGGCCGACGGACCGCGAGCGGATGCACCTCGCCGCCGCCACGTCCTGGCTGAACGGCGACATCCACCGCGCCGGACACGTACTGGGCGAGCTGACCGTGGCCTTCCCGCGCGACGAACTCGCGCTCGCCGTCGGCCACCAGATCGACTTCCTCACCGGTGACGCCGCCCGCCTGCGCGACCGCGTCGGCGGCGCGCTCACCGCCTGGCCCGAGGACGACCCGCACTACGGCCACCTCCTCGGCATGTACGCCTTCGGGCTGGAGGAATCGGGCCACTACGCCCGCTCGGAGGAAGCCGGCCTGGCGGCCGTCCAGCACAACCCCCGCGACGTGTGGGGCATCCACGCGGTCGTGCACACGTACGAGATGCAGGGGCAGTTCGCGCAGGGCATCCGCTTCCTGGACGCCCGGATGGAGGACTGGGCCTCCGGCAACTACCTGAACGTGCACAACTGGTGGCACTACTGCCTCTACGCCCTCGAATCCGGCGACACGGACCGGGCGCTGGACATCTACGACGCCGTGCTGCACCACGAGGAGTCGCCCGGCCTCGCCATGGAACTCCTGGACGCCTCGGCCCTCCTGTGGCGGCTGCTGCTGGCCGACCGCGGCGCCGGCCCCCGCTGGGACCGCCTCGCCGACGCCTGGGCGGCCCGCCAGGACCCGCCGTACTACGCCTTCAACGACGTGCACGCCGTCATGGCGTACATCGGCGCTGACCGCATCGCCGACGCCGAACGCCTGGTCCGGGAGCGGGAGGCCTGGCTCGTCCGCGCCCGGCCCGGACTGTCCAACGTCGCCATGACCGCCGGCGTCGGCCTGCCCGTCTGCCGCGCCCTGATCGCCTACGGCCAGGGCAGATACGGACAGGCCGTCGACCTCCTCGCCCCCATCCGCTACCGCCTGAACACCTTCGGCGGCAGCCACGCCCAGCGGGACGCCGTACAGAAGACGCTCCTGGAGTCCGCGCTCCGCGCCGGGCGCGACGAGACGGCGCGCACACTGCTCAGCGAGCGCATCAACCTGCGCCCCGTCTGCCCGTACAACTGGCTGGCCCAGGCCCGCCTCGCCGACCGGCTCGGCGAAACCGCCAAGGCGGCCGCGGCCCGGTCCCGTGCCGCGGAACAGGCGGCGGTGGGGGCCGCGGCGCTGGCGCGGTGAGGAGACGGTCCCGGGCCATGACCGGCGCTATACGCCGGTCGGCACTCCCGCGTTGGCGAGCACGTCACGGGCCGGCAGGGTGACGCTCTGGGCGGCGGTCAGGCCGGAGGCCGCCAGGTGGGCGTCCACGATGCGCAGGCCGACCGCGTACCCGGCGGCGTACGGCAGCCCGACGGGCTCGCGGCCCATGCGCCGGGCGGTGTCGTCGCCGTACACGTACGGAGGCAGGTTCTGCATCCCGGCCACGTCGATCGCGGCCGTGATCTTCTCGTAGGCGCTGTCCAGCTCGGCGCCGGTCAGCGCCGTCGCCCAGGGGCCCATGGCCTCCTCGCCCGCCAGCTCCCGTACGAACGCCTCGGCCAGCCCCTCGGCCACGACCTGCTCGCCGACCGTGACCGCCGCCGGGTCCCAGACCACGTTGGCGTAGCGCACGTTGTGATGCAGCTCGTGCGCTGCGGCGTACCCGATCTTCGCCAGGCTGGTCGCGGTGGGCCAGACCGTCAGCTGGATCATCCCCGGAAAGCCGCCCAGGCCGGTGTAACCGGCGTTACGGACCATCAGCTCGTCATCGGGATCACCGAGCACCAGCACCACATGCACGGTATCGGCGGTCCGGGCACCGGGCGCCGCGCTGCTCAGCCGCTCCCGCGCCGTGGCGAGGCAGTCCTCGATCCGGTCCCACACCCGGGCGTTCCGCAGTTGCTCCAAGGCGTCCGCGTACCGGGGGTCCTCCCGGTCGATACGGAATCCGCAGCCCATCCGGTGCATCTCGACCACGTCCGGGCCGCCGATCCCGGACATCACGGTCTGCAGCGGGCTGAGCAGGTCTCGGAGGGCGTCGGGCCGTTCCGCCAAGGGCAGGCGGAGGAGGCGGGACATGGCGGACGCGGTGTCATGAACAATGATCTTCATGTCCCGGGACCGTAAAGCCTCCCGCTACGGGAGGTGCAAGCCGAGCGGGCGACAGCGCGCCCCTCGGAACCGGCTCCCGCCGGACCGATCCCTTCTTGATCAACTTTCTGCTGGCCCGACACCCCCCGGACCGGTCATCCTTGACTGGTCCGCGTACGGTCCGGCTCCTCGGCCGGCCCGCGCGGGCGAGCAGCCCGACCACCGGCCCACCAGCACAGGAGCACGTACACATGACGGGGAAGAACGCTTGGATACGGGACGTACGCCGGGGGCCGCGGCCCGCCGCCCACCTCATCTTCTTCCCGCACGCCGGGGGATCCGCCTCGTACTACCGGCCGTTCGCCGCCCACCTCGGCGACCATCTCGACGTGTCGGCGATCCAGTACCCCGGACGCCAGGACCGGTGGAACGACCCTTTCGTCACCTCCGTGGAGGGCCTCGCCGATGAGGTGATCGGCTGCCTGAACCGCCACGACACCACCCCGCTGGTCCTGTTCGGGCACAGCATGGGCGCGTCCGTCGCCTTCGAGTCCGCCCGGCGGCTCGCCGACCTCGGCCGGCCGGCGCCCCGCCGGCTCGTCGTCTCCGGCCGCCGCGCGCCCTCGATGTTCCGGGCCGAGCGCCACCTCCACCAGGGCACCGACGAGGAACTCCTCGCCGAGGTCGGCCGCTTGGACGGCACCCACAGCCGGCTCCTCGACGACCCGGACATCGTGCGGCTGATCCTCCCGGCCATCCGCAACGACTACCGCGCGATCGAGCTGTACCGGCCTCCCGCCGACGCCGTGCTGGACATCCCGCTGCTGTGCCTCACCGGTGACGCGGACCCGCGCGTGACCCGCGAGGAAGCGGCTGCCTGGAAGGCGCACACCATCGCCGAGTACCGCGAGGAGACCTTCTCCGGCGGCCACTTCTACCTCGCCGAGCACGCGGCCGCGGTCTGCCGCGCGGTGGAGGACTTCGCGGCGGGGGAGTGAGGACCGCGGGCGCCCGGGCCGTGTCCGGCCCGCGGCGCCCGGCCGGCCCTCCGGGTCAGGCCGTGCCGGTGACCGGCAGCCGGTCCAGGCCGCGCATCAGGCGGGTGTGGCGCCAGTCGAGTTCGGCCGGCGGTACGGCCAGGCGCAGGTCCGGGAAGCGGGTGAGCAGGGCGTGGAAGGCGATACGGGCTTCCAGACGGGCCAGCGGGGCGCCCAGGCAGTGGTGCGGGCCGTGGCCGAAGGAAAGGTGGCCGGAGGGGCGGTCCGGGTCCAGCGTGCCGGGGTCGGTGAAGCGGGCGGGGTCGCGGTTGGCGGCGCCCGGTGAGACCAGGACGATGTCGCCCGCCGCGATCTCGGCGCCGCCGAGGGTGAGCGGTTCGGCCGCGTAGCGGAAGGTGGCGGTGGTGATCGGGGAGTCGTACCGCAGCAGCTCCTCAACGGCGTCCGGGATGAGCGCGGGATTCTCGCGCAGCCGCGTACGCAGCGCGTCGTCCCGCAGGAGCGCGAGCGCCCCGTTGCCGATCAGGCTGGTGGTGGTCTCGTGTCCGGCGACGACCAGCAGGACGGCCAGCGATACCAGCTCGGCCTCGCTGAGCCGGTCGCCCTCGTCGCGCGCGGCGATCAGATCGGTCAGCAGGTCGCGGCCGGCGGACCCGGCCTCGCCGTCGCCACGCCCCGCCGCGCGTTTTTGCTCGATGAGGTCGGCCATGTAGTCGCTGATCGCGTGTGAGGCGGCGTCGATGGTGTCCGGGGCGCCGGCCGCGAAGAGGTCGTTGGACCAGTGGCGCAGTGCGGCGCGGTCCGCGCGGGGGACGCCGAGGAGGTCGCTGATGACCTCGATGGGCAGCGGGACGGCGAACTCCTCGACGAGGTCGGCGGTGCCGCCGCGGGCGGCCATCCGGTCCAGCAGGCCGTTCGCGATCTCGCTGACGCGCGGTTCCAGGCGGGCCACCGCGGCCGGGGTGAAGGCCTTGACGGCCAGTCTGCGCAGCCGGGTGTGGTCCGGCGGGTCGGTGGCCAGCATGGTGGCGCTGACGGCGGGGGCCAGGTTGCGCTTGGACGGCTTGTCCGCGAAGTAGCGGGTGGTGTCCTTGGAGAGCCGGGGCTCGGCCATCGCGGTACGGGCCTCGGCCCACCCGGTGACCAGCCAGGTCGCGCCGTGCGGCCCGGACCGTACCTGCTGGACGGGGCCGCGTTCGCGCAGTGCGGCGAGCAGCGGGTACGGGTCGCGGAAGAACTCCGGAGACTCCATGGGGTGGCTCACGTATGACCTCAGATTCCTGCGGCGGGCCGGGACGGCTCGGCCGCTGCGGGGCCGTTGCCGGACGACACGAAGGCGTTCGAGACCCTGCGCAGCCAGCGGGCCTCGTCGAACAGATCGTTCAGTTCGGGGCGGGTCAGCGTCGCGTCCTCGGCGCTGACCGCGTGGGCGGCGGTGTGTCCGCTGCGCCGGGACTCCAGCGCCGCCGCCAGCACCGCGGCCTCGACACCGGCGTCCACTTGCCGCGCGTCGGCGCCGCCGGCCCGCAGCCGTTCCTCGGCGGCGCGGCGCACCTCGTCGCTGCGGTGCGGGCGCAGCGCCAGCATGCCGTCGCGTATCTCGATCACCCGGCGGTAGAGCCGGAACTCGGGGTCGGGCGCCGCGTACCGGTTCTCGGTGGCGGTGAGCTGGATCTCCGGGACCGCCGCCGTCAGCGCGGCCCACAGCGGGTGCAGCCCGCGGTGCAGCTGCCACAGCTGCATCCGCCGCCAGGGCCAGGCCAGGGCCGGGCCGACGGCGGGCAGCAGTACGCCGATGACCAGCAGCAGGCTGCAGATGGCGGGCAGGCCGACGCTGAAGGTGCAGGTCGCGGGCGTCACCAGGGAGCTGCACAGCTGCTCGGGCGGCAGCCACGCGGCGTCGGTCCACAGCCCGACCACATGGACGATTTTATAGCCGATGTAGACCATGCCCAGCGCGCAGCCGGCGGCGATGACGCGCAGCCCGTAGCGGAGGCTGGTGCGCGGGGCGTGCCGGGAGTAGCGCAGGGCCTGGCGCAGCAGGTCGACGATGGCCGTGCCGAGGTGCACGGTGAACACCAGTACGTAGATGTTCAGCAGCGGCTCGGTGCGCGGCAGCTCGCCGAAGGTAGGGGCGCCGGGGGCGTCGTCCATCGGCGAGGCGAAGAACAGCACAGCCATCGCGACCAGGACGACGCCCAGCGAGACGAGCCGGTGGCGGGCCTTGCGGTCGGCGTCCGGCGGCTCCTCGTTGAAGCGCAGCAGCAGGATGGAGATGCAGGTGGCGGCGGCCAGCGTGCTGCCGTTGCCCAGCAGCCGGCCCAGCTTGGGCGTGACGACGCTCAGCGCGTCACCGACGACGGGCGTCAGGAACACCAGCGAGGCGCCCAGCCCGGTCAGGAACCCGCACAGCGCGCCCAGGCCGCGCGGGCGCGGCCGGCGCAGCAGGGGCCGCGCCTTGTACGCGGCGGCCAGCAGCAGGACGGCCGCTATGGAGAGGAAGAGAACGTTGACCATCTGGAGTTCTACCGTCGCTTGGGAGAGCCGAAGACGTCGTCCATGCGGCTGAGGACCTCGGCCTGCTGGGTCGTCGCCGGGCGGCGGGCGGGGGTGCGGTCGGCGCGCCGCAGGATCAGCGAGGCGATCATCTCGGCCTCCTGCTCGTCCTGGTCGCTGTAGTGGCTGCGGCCCAGGACGGATTCCACCGACGCGGGGTCGAGGTCGGGTACGAGGGTGTGCGCGACCTCGCCGGAGAGCAGGTTGGAGTGGCCGCTGAGCATGTGGCCGACCTCGTGCAGCACGATGTGGTCGCGGTGCAGCGCGGTGGTGGCCGCGTCGTGGAAGACGTAGTCGGCCCGGTTGGTGGCGATCCACAGGCCGCACGGTCCGGCGGGCGGGGTGACCTGCGGCTCCAGGTGGATCGGGCGGCCGCGCTGTTCGGCGAGCCGGTCCAGGAAGGCACCCAGCTCGAAGGGGCGCGGGATGTGCAGTCCGCGCAGCCGGTCCGAACAGTCGGCGAGCACACGGTCCGGTCGCCGTGTGAACTTCATGGCGTGCTCTCCTTCGGCCTCCGCCGTGAAAGGTACACGCGCCATTCTCATGCAGCGCCGGATGGCCCCTCCCGGGCGGGGTCGTACGCGGGCCCGCAGGCTTCCGCGGACCCTGCCGCCCGGGCTTCCGGCCCGGGAACGGGCGGGGGTGGGTCCGGGGACGGCAGGGGGTGTCAGTCGGTAAGGAGCATCGGTCAGCGAGCGGTACGCCAGGTTTCGCCGGAGTTGCCCACCGGGTTGGCCGCGCCGTTGCCCGTGGTGCTGCCGACGTCCGGCAGTCCTTCCAGCTTCCGTACCCGGTCGATCATCTCCAGTACGGCCGTACGGGACTCGGCGGACATGTCCATGAACCGCGCGGCCATCGCGATGACCCCCGCGTCCTGCATCGCCTCCAGCAGCTCCGGAGGCTGGTCGGGCCGGTCGGCGGACGTGCCGCCGGGGCCCGTGTCCCGCTGGTCGTGGAAGTGCGCGGCGGGCACGCCGAAGTATTCCGCGAGCGCTTCGATGTGCCGCTTGGTCGGATTGTCCCGCTTGCCCTTGCGGAGCTGCCAGATGTAGTTGCCGGAGATCACCTGCTCGCCGGCCCTGATGTTTATCTCGGTGGCGACATCGTTCGCGGAGAGTGCTTTGCCCCGCTCGCGACTTCGTTCCTGGAACAGCCGGTCCAGCTTTTCGGCCAGGCTGACCGGCCCGCGGTCCTCGTCCCCCATCGCGCCGCGCTCCCTTCAAGGCCAAACGTGAGACTTCCACTGTAGTGGTCCGGTCGCCGGGGCGGACGGGCGCTCCCACCCCTGTGGGCTGGCACGCACCGCCCGGACCCTCTATTCTTCACACCTGAGTCAAAGACTCTGGTGTGAAGCGGGGCGGACAGTTCGGACCGGCACGGGGGTGTGGTCCGAACACGTCCGCAACCACAGGTGGGGCCCGCCCCGCCTACGGGGGAGCCCCACCCTCACGCTCGCACACTCAGGCGCCGACGCGCCCGGACGGCACTGCCGCCGCGGCGGTCACTTCACCGCGCTGCGCTGCTGCCACTGCTCCCAGGTCTCCTGCCAGACCTCCAGGCCGTTGCCGACGTCGGTCTTCTTGGTGCTGCTGGTGTTCTTCACCTCGACCGTCGAGCCGATCGTCAGGAAGTCGTAGGCCCGCTTGGCGTCCGAGGTGGTCATGCCGAAGCAGCCGTGGCTGTTGTTGACCACGCCGATCGACTTGTTCCAGGGCGCGGAGTGCAGGAAGGTGCCCGACGCGGTGAGGTGGGTCACCCACTTCGAGTCCAGCATCCACTCGGTGCCGTGGCCGATGGTGGACGAGTCCATCGTCTCGGCCGCGTTCTTGCTGCGTACGGTGTGCACGCCGCCGCGCGTCGGGTCCTGCGGCGAGCCCGCGGAGCCCCGGATCGTGTCGACGGGCTTGCCGTTCTCGTACAGGGTCATGCTGTGCGCCGTGACGTCGATGACGGCCTTGTGGTCCGGGCCGACGGTGAATCCGAAGTCGTAGTCGCGCGCGAACCAGCCGCCGCTCTTGCCGGAGTCGATACCGCCCAGGCCG
This sequence comes from Streptomyces sp. NPDC033221, assembly GCF_055577005.1. NCBI lineage: Bacteria > Bacillati > Actinomycetota > Actinomycetes > Kitasatosporales > Streptomycetaceae > Streptomyces > Streptomyces sp. NPDC033221. Next base: position 266,114 of record NZ_JBVIQN010000012.1, read on the forward strand.
CCCTTGACGGACACCTTGGTGCCGGCCGGCCAGTAGGTCTTGGGCCGCCAGTCGACGCGGTCCTTGCCCGACCAGTCCTTGACCCAGCCCCAGGCGCCCTCCACCTGCGGCTGCGTGGTGACCTTGAGGGCCTTCTGGACCTCGGCGCGCTGGTCCTTGGCGACCGGGTGGTCGAAGAGGATGGATATCGGCATGCCGGTGCCGACGGTCTGCCCGTTCGACGGGGTGTTGGTGAGCTTGTTGACCTTGTCGGCCTTCGCGGTGGTGAAGGACGAGTCGGCGTCCGACTCCTTGCCGTCGCCGGACTTCGTCTTCGTGTGCACGGTGTACGTGGTGCCGGGCTTGACCTTGCCCTCGGACGTCCACGACGAGCCGTCACCGGACAGCTTGCCCTCGACCTTGCCGCCCTTGTCGTCCTTGGCCTCGACGGAGGTGAGGCTGCCGCCGTCCACCTTCACCGATATCGGGGAGCCCAGTTCCGCGGCCTTGCTGCCCGCGGCCGGGGTCACGGTCACCTTCGCCGCCGGCTTGTCCGACGTCTGCGAGCCGCCGTCCGCTCCGCACGCGGTCAGCACCGCGGCTCCCACCAGGGTGGCGGACAGCATGATGGTGCGACGGGCTGATCTGACGTGCACGAGCGGTTCCCTCCAAAGCAACACAAGTGGCTGTGGCGGGAACCGCTCGGGCTCCGGCGTGGTCGCGGGGACCGCCGGGGCCGGTTGTCGGCAACCGCCGTACATGCAGACGGGTGACACCGCATGATCGGTTGCCTGAAGAAACGGATATTTGTGTCACAGATCGGTACAGGTGTGCGCCGAGCTGGCGGAGGGGGATATTCCGCTTGTCCGGCCGGACGCGTCAGGGGCGCACCGCCGGGCCGTCGGCCCCGCGCGGTGCGCCCCTGCCCGGTATCCGGGCCGGTGTCAGGAGGAGGCGGGAGCGGCCGGGTCCTCGGGCTCGTCGTCCGGGGTCTCGGCGGCGTGCCCGGCCAGTACGCAGGTGTGCTTGCGCTGCACGAACCAGTAGTACGTGAACCCGCCGACGGCGACGATGCCGACGAACAGGAACGCGCCCCAGCGCAGGTACCAGTGCTGCGGGCCGGTCGCGTTGTAGACCTCGGGGCGCGGCCAGGCGAGGTTGGTGGCCATCGCGGTGCCCCACAGCACGGCGAGGATGTTGACCGGCAGCCCGAACCTGCCCAGCGAGAACTTCCCCTCGGCCGGCTCCCACTGGCCGCGCAGCCGCCGGACCAGCATCGGCACGGTGACCATCAGATACGCCACATAGATCATGATGATCGCGATGCTGGTGATCACCGAGAAGATCTGCGGCTGGTTGACGTTGATCAGCAGGATGCAGACCGCGATGCACCCGATGATCACCGCGGGCGCCACCGGTGTCTGGAAGCGCGGGCTGACCCGGGCGAGCAGCGAGGCGGCCGGCAGGTTGGTGTCCCGGGCCATGGCGAACGCCAGCCGGATGCCGGCGGTGTGCACGGCCAGCGCGCACACCGTGATCGCGATGACCACGCACCACAGCATGATCTGGCCCATGGTCGAGCCGAGCGTGCTGAGCACGACGTACTGGAGGCCGTCCACGGACAGCTCCTTGGCGTGCAGGTCGGGCGTGGCCAGCAGCGCGAACAGCAGGATCAGCCCGCCGATGAGGAACGACGCGAACAGCGCCCGCAGGATCGCGCGCGGCGCGTTGCGGCCGGGGTCCTTGGACTCCTCGCCGAGCGACGACGCCGTGTCGAAGCCGTACATGACGTAGGCGGAGGCGAGCGACGCGGTGAGGAACGCGCCGAGGTAGCCCAGCGACTGGCCCTCGGCCAGCCCGTAGGTCTCGGTCACCGCGCTCGGCGGGCGGGTGATGTGCGCGGCCAGCAGCACGATCAGCGCCAGCGCGGCGACCAGCTCGATGGCCACACCGGCGGAGTTGATCTGGGCCATCAGCTTGACGCCGAACGCGTTGATGAGCGTCGTGAAGACGACGAGTACGGCGCCGAGGAGCACGGCGTTGGCGGCGTGGTCGGTCTTCCCGGAGCCGTCGCCGATGAACTGGAAGAACGAGGAGATCTGCGGCAGCGTGACCTGGTAGGCGAGCGCCACGGCGGCCAGCGACACCATGGTCGCGGTCATCATCATCCAGCCGCCGAGCCAGCCCACGTGCGGGCCGCCCAGCTGCTTGGCCCAGTTGTAGACCGATCCGGCCACCGGATAGCGGGCGGCCAGCTCGCAGAAGCACAGGGCCACCATCAGCTGGCCGCAGAAGACCATCGGCCAGGACCACCAGTAGGCGGGCCCGCCGTGGTTCACACCGAAATAGAAGAGCTGGAAGGTGCCGGTGAGGATGGAGATGTAGCTGATGCCGGCCGCGAAGGTGTGGAAGTTGCCGAGGGTGCGCTTCAGCTCGGGCTTGTAGCCGAGTTCCGCGAGCGACTCGTCGTCGGAGCTGTCGTCGGAGCTGTCGGCGGCGTCGGCCGGCGCGGTGCCGTTGCCGTACGCCTCCTCATCGGCCTTCCCGCCGTCCGGCGCGGGGCCGCTCGCCGCCGGCCCGGTGCCGCTCACTCGAACCACCGCTGCGGCCGGGGCGCGGTGTTGCGCCACACGTGCTTGGCCTCCTGGTACTCCCCGAGTCCGGCCGGGCCCAGCTCCCGCCCGACGCCGGACTGCTTCATACCGCCCCACTCGGCCTGCGGTACGTACGGATGGAAGTCGTTGATCCACACGGTTCCGGCGCGCAGCCGGGCAGCCACCCGGTGCGAACGCTCCACGCTCTGCGTCCACACGCCGGCGGCCAGCCCGTAGACGGTGTCGTTGGCCAGCGCCACGGCCTCGTCCTCGGTACGGAACCGCTCCACGGTCAGTACCGGGCCGAACGATTCGTCGCGGATCACCGACATGCCGGGGGAGCACTCGTCCAGCACGGTCGGCAGGTAGTAGAAACCGTCCCGCAGCGCCGCGTCGTCGGGGCGCGCACCGCCGCAGCGCAGCACCGCGCCCTCGGCCAGGCCCGCCGCCACGTACTTCTCCACCTTGTCGCGGTGCTGGGCGGAGATCAGCGGCCCGGTGCGGGCGTCCTCGTCGAACGGCCCGCCCAGCCGGATCGCCCGCGCCCGGCGCACCAGCTCGTCCACGAAGTCGTCGTGCAGCTCGTCGTCGACCAGCAGCCGCGCCCCCGCCGAGCAGACCTGCCCGGAGTGCAGGAACACCGCCATCAGCGCGTAGTCGACGGCGGTGTCGAAGTCGGTGTCGGCGAAGACGAGGTTGGGGTTCTTGCCGCCCAGCTCCAGCGCGATCTTCTTCACGGTGGGCGCGGCGGCGGCCATGATGCTCCGCCCGGTGACCAGCCCGCCGGTGAAGGAGACCAGGTCCACTCGCTCGTCGGTGGTCAGCGGCGCGCCGACGGCGCCGCCGGCGCCCAGCACCAGGTTGGCCACCCCGTCCGGCAGCCCGGCCTCGGCCAGCGTCCGCATCAGCAGGATCGCGGTGTGCGGGGTCAGTTCGCTGGGTTTGAGGACGAAGGTGTCGCCCGCGCCGACGGCCGGGGCCACCTTCCAGGCGGTCTGCAGCAGCGGGTAGTTCCACGGCGTGATCAGGGAACAGACGCCGACCGGCTCGTACACCACCCGGCTGTCGACCTCCGGCTGCCCGGTGTCCACCACCCGGCCGTCGTTGCCGGACGCGACCAGGTTGCCGAAGTAGCGAAAGCAGTTCGCGATGTCGTCCATGTCGTACTGGCTCTCCACGAACCGCTTGCCGGTGTCCAGGGACTCGGCACGCGCGTACGTGTCCTTGTCCCGCTCCAGCAGACCGGCGACGCGCAGCAGCAGCGCCCCGCGCTCCGCGGCCGGGGTGTGCGGCCACGGCCCGTCGTCGAACGCCGCGCGGGCCGCGGTGACGGCGGCGGCCGCGTCCGCGGCACCCGCCTCGTCGACGGTGGCGACCGGCGTGCCGTCCGCCGGGCAGCGGATCTCGCGTACCTCCCCGTCGGCCGCGGCGGTCCACTGACCCCCGATGAACAGCTCCGGCATGGGTGAGCCTCCGTGCCTGTGCTCGCGGTCGGGCGGCCCGGCCGGACAGCCCGATGGTGACGATCTGTGTACCGAGCGTAGGCGGGGGGTGGTGCGCACGCATGGTGCGCTGCTCCGGGTGGCTTCCCCGCGGGCCCGCGGGCGGTGGCCTGGCGTACGAACGGACCGGCCCCCGCCTCCGTGAGGCAGGGGCCGGTCCGGCCGTGCGCGCGGGGTCAGGCGGCCTCGCGGGTCGCCAGCTCGCGCAGCTGCTTCTTGTCCGGCTTGCCGGCGTCGGTCAGCGGCAGCGTGTCGACGAACCGGATATGGGCCGGCTCGTACATCGCGCCGCGTGCCTCGCGCACCATCGTGCGCAGGCTGTCCTCGTCGACGCTCTCCCCGGCGGCGGGCACCACGGCCGCGTACACCTGTTCCATCCGGTCCTCGTCGCGCACGCCGAAGACGGCGCTCTGCGAGACCTGCGGGTGGGTGTTGAGGAGGTCCTCCAGCTCGGTGGTGTACACATGGCCGCCCACCACGACGATCATGTCCTTGAGCCGGTCGACGATGGTCAGGTAGTTCTCGTCGTCCAGGAAGCCGATGTCGCCGGTGTGCAGCCAGCCGTCGCGCAGCACCTCGGCGGTCAGCTCCGGCTGCTTCCAGTAGCCCTGCATGATGCTCCCGGAGCGGATGCAGATCTCGCCGTGCTCGCCGCGCGGCAGGTCACGGCCGTTCTCGTCGCGGACCGCCACCTCGACGTTGGGCAGGACACGGCCGGCCGAACGCAGCCGCTCCGGGTTGTCCGGGTCGTGGTCGGCGGCGGGCAGCACGCTGATCCCGCCGGCCTCGTTCTGCCCGTAGAACTGCACCAGCACCGGGCCGAAGCGCCGTATCGCGTCGGCGATGCGGGCCGGCGACGACTGGCAGCCGCCGTAGGTCAGGCAGCGCAGGCTGGAGGTGTCGGTGGTGGCCGCGTCCGGGTGGTCGGTGAGCTGGTAGAGCAGCGGCGGCAGCAGGAACAGGTGGGTGATGCGCTCCCGCTCGACGGTCGCGAGCACCTCGGCCGGGTCGAAGTCCTCGTGCAGCACCACGAGGCCGCCCTCGCGCAGGGTGACGTCGGCCATCATGCCGCCCGCGTGCGCCAGCGTGGTGCACACCAGCAGGTGGGCCGGCTCCTCGTCCGAGGGGCGCTCCCAGATCACCTTGGCGTCGCCGGCGTCCTCGTCGTTGTCGGCGACGAAGGACCGGACCTGCCCGTAGGTGGTGCAGATGCCCTTGGGGTGGCCGGTGGTGCCGCCGGTGTGGCGGATGGTGCAGATGTCCTCGGGCTGCGCGAGGCTCGGGAACGGCTCGTCGCTCTCGGCGGCGGCCAGTTCCAGCAGGTCGGTGCCGGACTTCGCGGGGCCCAGGGTCAGTACGGTCGGCACCGGCGCCAGCGTGGTCAGCTCGGCGGCGCGGTCGTCGAAGCGGGGGTCGACGATCAGCGCGCCGGTCTCCACGTCCTTGACGATGGTGGCCTGCACCTCGGCGGAGAGCTTGTTGTAGAGGTGGTTGACCCGGCAGCCGATGAGGTTGGCGGCGTAGCGGGCGGCGAGGGTTTCGGGCAGGTTGCCGCTGAGCAGTGTGAGGGTCTGGCCACGGTCGATGCCCTGACCGCGCATCGCGCGGGCCATGCGGTGGACGAGGGCGCGGAACTCACCCGCGGTGACGCGTCGCCCTTGGTGCACCAGCGCCACGCGCCCGGGGTCGGCACCCAGGGCGTCGAGGTTCTCCTCCACGTAGGTGCGGAAGTCGTGCGCGGTGTCGGGCATAGGTGATTCCTCCTTGATTCCGGGGCATGACGGCTAGGTAGTTGCCCCGGACAACCATTTCCATGCTAACGGTCGTCGATCAAGGGTTCCAAGTTCACCCGAACGCATGTGGGCGGGCCTTTTACCGAGACGCGGACATTTGGCCAACCGCGGGGGCCGGGCGCCGGCACCCGGGTGGGCGGCACCTCGGTGGTCGGGCCTTTCCGGCTTACGGAGCAGCAGGTCGCGGACGTCTCGGGCGCGTTCGCGGGCGGTGCGGAAATGGCCGGTCAGCGGGGTGCGGGGCGGTATGGACGGTAGACGGACGGAAGCGGCCACGCGTATCGCCGCGATGGCCGCTCACGAGAAATGCGTACCGTCCGAAATGGCGCGCTTTCGTCGGTGGGGAATTGACGGAGTATTTACCTGCGATTTAAGGAAGTCGCTCCGGGCGGTGTGCTCGAAGAGCGGATTTGCCCGGGTCGCCCATCGGGACGGCGTCCAGCACGGCGATATCCATCGGCGCGGCGAGCAGACCGGACACCCCGGCCGCGATCCCGGCGAGCGCGGCGCCACGGGAGTGCGCGTCCAGCGCGGCACCGTCCGCCCAGTTCTCCACGACCACCACCCGGTCCTCTCCCGCGTGGACCGCGTACAGCAGGCAGCCGTCCTCCTCGTGGACGGCGGGCGCGTGCGAGCGGAAGACGTCCAGTGCCGTCTCCAGCTCGCCGGGCTTCGTCCTGACCGTGGCGACTACGACCGGCATACCTGCGACCTCCAAGGCGAACGGAATGTCGAACGAACCTATCCCACCGCCGCCCCGGGGCCGTAACACCGGGTCAGAAACCAGGACGTGTCGCCAGATCCGGGGTGATTCAGCCCTCGCTCTCGCGGGCGAAGGCCACCCGTACGTCGCCGAGCCCGTCGATGCGCACCTCCAGGGCGTCGCCGGGTGCGGCGTCCACCACCGGGCCGAGCGCCCCGGTCAGCACGGTGTCCCCGGCCCGCAGTGGCCGCCCGGCCCTGACCAGCGCGTCCGCCAGCCACAGGGCCGTGTGCAGCGGGTGGCTCGGACCGCCGGCCCCGGTGCCGGCGGAGACCTGCTCGCCGTGCCGCTCGATCACGATCCCGGCCCGCCGCAGGTCCACCGCGTCGAGCGGGACGGGCCGGGTGCCGAGGACGTACATTCCGGCGGACCCGTTGTCGGCGACCGTGTCGGCCAGGGTGATGTCCCAGTCCCGGACACGGCTGCCGACGACCTCGATCGCGGGCAGCGCGAACGCGACCGCCCGCAGCAGATCGGCGACCGTGTGCCGCTCGTGGGTCAGATCGCTCTCCAGGACCAGGGCGACCTCCGCCTCGGCCTTCGGCTGGAGCACCGCCCCGGCCGGTATCTCCGCACCGTCCGGCACCGCCATGTCGGCGAACAGCATGCCGAAGTCCGGTGCGTCGGTGCCGAACTGCGCCTGCAGTGCGGGGCTGGTGACGCCGATCTTGCGGCCGGTGAGGCGCGCGCCGTCCGCCAGCCGGGAACGGGTGAACATCTCCTGCACCGCGTAGGCGGCCTCGATGTCCGTACCGATCAGGTCGCGGACCGGGGCGCACGGCACGCCCGTCGCCCGCGCGTCGAGCAGCCGCCTCGACGCCGCCTCGACGGCCGTACGTGCCGGGCCCCCGGTCGCTTCGGTGCTGTGTGCGGTCGTACTCGCTGCGAGTGTCACTGTGCTCCCTCGTCCTTCACATACGTACACGGGCATGGCCCGGTCCGGAGAGGAAGCCCAGGGAGTGCTCGCCGCCTTCCGGCCGGTGCCGGACGTGCTGCTGCCGAAGATCTTCCCCGGCACGGTATCGGATCAACGCGGCTGTCATGGCGATCAGTTCGAGGGGGCGGCCGCATGGGCCCGCCGGCGATGTGCGTACGGGCGCCCGCGGGCCGCGCGCCGGTGCGGCTACTGCCCGGTGTCCGGCTGGATGTCGGTGATGCGCAGGCTGTTCAGGTCGGAGGTGACGAGCAGCCGGGTGTGACGCGGCTGTTCGGGGCCGCCCCAGGTGAGGCGGACCCGGGTCCAGGCGCGGCCCATGGCGCTGTCGTTGTAGGTGACGCGCCAGGCCGTGGGGGTGTCCTGGGCGCGTAACACGCCGTCCGCGTGTTCCCGCTGCTCCCAGTTGCCCAGGCGGGCCCGCAGCTCGGGGGTGAGGTAGTGGGCGCGCAGCGCCAGGGCCAGCGCGCCGCGCCCGTCGTCGGTCACGGCGTCGAGGTAGCTGCCGTAGAAGTCGGCGACCCGGTCGACGGCCGAGTCCGTACGGCCGCTCCGGGTGGGCACCTCGGCCCGGTCGTCGGCCGGTGCCGGGGCGGGCACGGCGCCGGCGCTCGACCCGGCGGGCGCGGTGACGGCGAAGGCCGAGAGAGCGGCGGCCAGGGCGGCGCGGCGGACGGTCCGGTGTGCGGGCATGGTGACGCTCCTTCTCACGGGTGCCTCCCCTCCCGCCGGTACGCCGTGCGGACGGCGGCGGCCGCTGCCGGGTGCGCCGCGCGGGAGGAGAGGCGGGTACGCCGGAACGGCCGCCTCCGCGCGGTGCACGGCCGACGGGTATCCGGCGGGCGGGCCGCGAACCCTCTGGCCGCCGGACGTTCCGGGGGAACGGCGTGAACCGTGGCGCCGGCGGCCGGAAGTGGCCGGTGGGGGAGCCGGGACGCGCCGTCGGCGGGCCCCGGCGGGCGCCGCGCGGTGGTGCCCGTGCACCATGCAGGGGTAGCAGTCGTGTGATGAGGAGAGTGCCGTGGCCCAAGACGTCAGGTCGCTGCTGGCCGAGCTCGACTTCGCGAGCGTCTCGCCCGAGGAGTTCGCGCGGATCGTGAAGGGGCTGTCCACCAAGGAGATCACCGAGCTGGCGCGGGGTGAGCTGCGGGAGCGGGTGCTCGGCGAGGTTTTCGGCAGGATGGGGCGGCAGTTCCGTCCGGACGCCGCGGCCGGGGTGCACGCGGTGATCCGCTGGCGGATCACCGGCGAGCGGGAGGCGGTCTGGGAGACCACCCTCGCGGACGGGGTGTGCACGGTCCGCGAGGGTGTGGGTACGGCCGAGCCGCGGCTGACGCTGACCCTGGGCGACGCGGAGTTCCTGCGGCTGGTGTCGGGCAACGGCAATCCGGTGACGATGGTCCTCAAGCGCAAGATCAAGGTCTCCGGTGACCTGGGGCTGGCCGCCGGCATGAACCGGTACTTCGCCATTCCCAAGGTGTGAAGGGGCACTTGCCGGTGGGGCGTGGGTGACGCCTGGGGCGGGACGAGTTGATGTCCACCCCCTTGACCGGGGCTGGCCCATCAGTAAAGTCTAGACCAATTGGCGAGCGGGAATCCGGCCTTCCCCGTGGAGTCGGCACTGCACTTCGGGGCGGCCGCGGTCCTCGCGCGTCGGCACCACACCTTCGCGTCACCCCACCCCCACCAGCGGGGCCCGCCGGGCCGACGTACCACGCGACAGCGGCGGTACGCGCCTGCCCCGCGCCGGGCCCCCACCGTGAAGGAGTCGACATGCACCAGAAGAGGAAGATCGCCACGGCCATCGGCACCGCGCTGGCTCCGCTCCTCGTCGTGACCCTGCCGGCGGGTTCGGCCAGCGCCCACGGCTATGTCAACGCCCCGGCCAGCCGTCAGGCCCAGTGCGCGGCGGGCACCGTCTCGTGCGGGCCCATCAAGTGGGAGCCGCAGAGCGTCGAGGGGCCCAAGGGCCTCAAGAGCTGCAGCGGCGGCAACGCCCAGTTCAGAGAGCTGGACGACGACAGCAAGGGCTGGAAGGCGACCTCCGTCGGCAGCTCCCAGAGCTTCACCTGGCGGCTGACGGCCCAGCACCGCACCAGCACCTGGCAGTACTTCATCGGCGGCCGCAAGATCGCGGAGGTGAACGACCACGGGGCCAAGCCGCCCGCCACCGTCACGCACAACGTCAACTTCCAGGGCATCAAGGGCAAGCAGAAGGTGCTCGCCGTCTGGAACGTCGCGGACACCTCCAACGCGTTCTACGCCTGCATCGACGTCAACATACGCTGACGCCAGGGCGGGGGGGGGGGGGGGGGAACCCCCCCCCCCCCCCCCCCCCCCCCCCCCCCCCCCCCCCCCCCCCCCCCCCCCCCCCCCC